>JBKCOM010000202.1:0-2494 GCA_046309775.1 Flavobacteriales bacterium | reverse complement strand
ATTATCAACAGGAACTACTTGCCAAGAAATTTTTGAGCTCATATAGACAGTATCAGCTATAATACGTATTCCTTGAGCATTACTTCCCCCTATTCCACCTTGTGGACTAGAGAGCAAATGCTGCCATGTTTGGCAATACGAGGGTAATGAGAGAACACAAATTACCATAAACAAAAACCTTTTCATCTTCTTAAAAGATTAATAAACAGGAGATGCGCAAGCGGATCTCCTGTCTGATGATTACAATTTAACTATTTTCAGTGAACTGATTTGTTTTTCGTTCACAACAAGTTTCAATAAATATACACCGCTAGACCAAGCTTCTAGGTTGACCTCTTTAATGCCATTTTCAGCACACAATTCACGTTTCAACAACATGCCTTGGTTGTTCCAAAACTCAATGTATCCAAATCCATCTGCTTCTTTGGGATAGGTGACAAATGTATTTGTACTCGCAGGGTTGGGGAACGCCTCAAATTCAATTGGTGTTATTTGAAAACCCTTTTTCTCTCCCAATTGCATCGACCTATAATTCAAAGGAATTTCAGGTTCAGCGACTACGGCATCATATCCATATTTTTCTAATAACGCAAGCGCCAACGGATAGCCATCGCTTTTGGGATTGAATGCAATTTCTTCAATTAGATAAAAGGTGATGGAGTCCAGTGTTTCGACGCTATCTGGAATCGACCATTCGATATTTTTAAGCATCGCCCAATCTTTATGCTGAGGTTTATCAGCAAGAGAACTAAAAATTTCCGCACTCAATGTTGGATTCGTCGAGCGCAAATACTCTAATTGCCATTTTTTTGCGTCGTCTGTTCCATATTTCTCCATCAGGCTTGCGTATTCTGTTTGCAATGCACTTGATTCTAACAATGAGTCCGCCTGACTCATGAGTTGAACGAACGTTAAGTGTTTATCTGTCTCACGAGCAGAAATTTCTAGTTCCAAAAGTTTTCTCAAATTGATGGCACCTATAGCTTGTGCTTCATAGATGAAATTCATGAAGAATCCTGATAAAGACTCTGAGTTTTCAAGGGCATATAATACATCCTTGGTCAAAGGGGCGTTGGCCAGTAACACTTGCGTTACATGCCAAGGATCCATATTGTCAATCTTGGTGATAAAGGCCTTCATTACCTCGTCTGAAAGCGGAGTTTTTTGAAGCAACAAGTCTTTGATCAATCCACTTTCAGAAGGGAAAGCCGAGTTGATATTATTGAGTAAATACTCTTTTTCATTTTTATCGACGACAAACTGATAATTCGCCCTTGCTGCGAGCACAGCGTCTTGCTTTTCCTGTAAAAGCACTATACCGTTGGAATTGATAGAAGGTAGCGGTTCGGCAAGACAAATATTTGTATGTAGCGGATTGGTATTGTCCTCAAATGCTCCTGGTACCACCACCTGAATGTGTGGACTGGAGCAATCTGCATAGGTATCATCGAAGGAGTTGGGGATATACCATTCGCTGTTGGGAACAAAATAATCAAAAAACCACGTGCCGTAATTGCGTATAGGAGAAATGTACATATCGTACTTGTCCGCAGCACAACTCGGGAATTGCATGCTGAATCTGTTATTTGCCAAGTTGCCTATAGCATCAACATCACCCTGATTGTTTCTCCAATAATCGTCATCACCAAGGTATTGGTCGTATTGACAATTGGTATAGGTATTACATCTCAATTGCAATCCGATGGAGGCGAGTGGGTCTGCATTATTTCCTTGTACCTCCTGTCCTTTCCAAAGGTTGGAATAGGTGTTTCTATAACTCAGATTATTGTCAACACCACAATTCACAAACATAGATCCGACATTTTGCGTCTGAGCGTTGAAAGAGGCAGCTTGGAGGGCATTCCGCTCATAACTAAATCCAGTACATCCGGTTAAAATGCTTCCTCTTGGTTTAATGTTTGGAATAGCTGCGGATATTGGTACATCAAATAAGTTATCATTGATAATTGCCCCTGTTGCATTCGTAGCTTGCAAGCCTGTGTTACACTCATCAAATGCCATTTTAGTAACGGACAAAGTAGAGGTCGATGTACCAGAATAGACTATGCCACTCTTTAATCTATAAAAAGCGCGACCTAAATTACTCGTACTAACATATGGCATAGTCGCGCTACCTGAGTTTTCTACTTTGATAGAAGAGTTTGTGCAGTGAATTCCCGTTTGGCGAGAATTCATATTATACACATACCAATTTGCAGAATTTACAAATGTGCAGTTTTTGAAAATAACTGTTCCTTTGACATCCTTCAAAAAAACCATTGATCCAAGTAAAAGATCAGAATCTTTTAATTTTTGATTGGTAATCCACTTGGAATTTTCGAAAGTACTAAACTGAGCAAGGGCATAGGGTTTAAATTCAACTCCAACACGGCAATTTAGAAATGTTGCTTCAATGGTGCGTATCAATCCTCCAGCATTGCTATTGGTGGTGCCAACCTGCACAGCAGTGATGGCATGTTCAATTACAGAATTG
>JBKCOM010000201.1:0-3665 GCA_046309775.1 Flavobacteriales bacterium | reverse complement strand
TGTACATTGCCGCGGACGTTACTCAATTCCACAGCCTTTTGCTTGAATTCTTTGCTGTAATTTTTTCTTTCTTGTTTCATGATGTTAAGGTATTAAAATCCTCCTTAACTTAGTGTCCGGACAAACGTAGCAAATCCATACGTTTTCTTCAATGCAAGTATGTTATCAAATACTCGAAGGAGAGTATTGAGCAATGTGATGCTTCCATGTAAGTTCATTTTTCATGCCCGCAGGTAAGCATAGAATCGTTATCTTTTGGATGTGATTGAGTGAGGAGATACGTATTTTCGAGTCTTTAAGTGCAATGGGTATCCCTTAAAAAACCAAGCCAATATATCCTTTTTTCTAAAATAAGTTCCGCATCATCATCATAATCATCTTCAACTTCGAATATTAAATTCATTGTTCGCTTGGATTCATAGTATCCATTTTCATTTTCGGATATCGGACCAACTACACGCTCAAAATCGCGAATAGTTGACCCAATATTAACACCTTGGATATTGAAAAGAACATTACTTGTTGAGATTTGCTTCATAACTCCGTCTTCGCCAAAAACGCAATCAATATTAAGCATTGGCAATGAGACAAGACATGAATTATATTTATTAAAACTTATTGAAATTCCGTACAATTCGCAAATCGAATTTATTTCTTTTAAATTCATATTAAGTGAAAATTCACCAATCTTAGTTTCGTCAATATTTATCTTGAAATTAATATACTTCATAAATCTAAGGTTTAATAACGGAAGGAGGTGTTGTACCTTGTAAAAGGATCATGTTTTTTATTTGTTGTTGGGTTTATAGTTGTTCCCTTATAGAAACTAACCAACTGAACAGTCTCTTTGTCGAAAACAGAAGTTTTTCCATCATGTATGCAAATTCTTTGAACTCTTCCATTCGTTTTACCACCTCCATTATACACGCCTTCGTATATCAAAGCTTTACTTGATTCTTGCGCAGATTTAGCATGTGCTTGGGCTGCAGCCTGATACTCTTTTTGTGAGGAGTACCCCATTCCTCTGCCGTGTTTATTGTAATGGTAACTCAATCGGAACATCTTATTATTCGCAATGGTGATGGTAATGACTGCCCTAATTGTTACAGTTATCAGCTTATTTATTATTATTCCTCCCAAAATCGCTTCAGGAATATCTCTAGGTCCTTGATACTGATCTGTAATGTAAGGAATACTCAGAAATAAATCAGCGGAGTATGTGTAATACTCACTGTCCTGATAAATTATCGAAACCGAGAAATTAAGAAAATCAGTTCTTCCGTGTCGAAGTGCTTCTGCCCAATGATCAGAATGAGCGTCTATTTGGTCCAAAACAATTAAATCCACCTCTAGAGGCATTGGTGTCAATTTAGAGACTGCCTCAATCAGGGCATTATATAAAAGATGATCAACAGGGTTTTGCAATGGGAAGCTTGCCATCTTACCTTCCCATGTTGTATACATTCCACCTTCGGGATTGATGCCACCGATTTGTCTTGTTCTTGTTCGCCTAAAATCTTTTCGATTTGGCTTTCTGTGAATTTCGATTTTTTCATTTCGTCAAGAATTTATTGAATTGTTTGTCCTATTTCTACAAACACGTCAGTTTTTTAGGGGAACTTTCAGTATGAGGATGCTTTCAAAATATCATAAAAAAAATGAAAATGGTTTAAAAAAGTTCTAACGCAAAACATCCCCAATTCTAATATCTCTTGCAATAAAGTAGTTCTTCATGTTCTCGCTCATTTCCAAATAGAAGATACTTCTGAGACAAGTCCAACGTTTAAATAACTCTTCGTCATTGACTTTAATATTATAAAGTCCAAGATATTTAAGACTCGATTCACTTGGAATTTTCGCCATATCAAATAGCGTTTCATTTCTAGTTCCAATAAGCTCTATTCCAACCATCGAATCTATATAGAACAATGAATAATAGTCATTTCCTTCTAATTCCGATATGACTAAAGAACAATCCTTCAACGAAGAAAAAACTTTTCTATCACGAAGCTTAAAACGACGCAAATTGCAATCCGTACTCAAATATTCGAGCTTTGTTACTTCAATTGAACAATCTAACTTTACTACAATCCTTTTATCAGAGACTTCAACGAAAAGATATTTTAAATTAGGAAATTTAGTCCAGAAAGAATTATTGATATTCAACCTTCGCTTTCTGGTGCTAAGGATTACGGCATTTACTTCGGGGCAAACTGGAATATTTTTTACATTTTCAATATCTATGAAAATATATTTACAACTAAGATCAATGCATTTATTATACATTTCAGCTGAACCATAGGCCTCGTTGCATAATTCAGAATAAAAGTCTTGCAATGATTTTCCTTGGCCTTTAGTGTCTGTAAAAACTAAAAGAAGATTAATCCAAATTATTATTCCTAATATATTGTTGAACTTGTTGAACATGCCAGTTATGTGTTAAATTTATCTTTAAAGATGAGTCATACTTAATAGGACCATTCCCTTTTTCGAAACAAAAGTTATTCTTAAAATAATGCCCTTTAAGACCGACTCCATCATATTCATTATTATCCAAAATATGTTGTTGATGAAGCAGCTTTATGCTTGTATAACTCCTCTCTTTCCTATTTCTGTTGAAAGCAATGCTTATCTGTTTTTCTGTAAGATGCCCACCTCCATTTGACATAAGATTGTTAAGGTAATTATATCCTTTATCTTTGATGTCAGCGATAGGCATTGTCAATCTGGTTGTGCTACTAAGTTGTTTTGAGTGGCTCAAAATATCCGTTACGACTCCCTCAAAATATCGATCCGAAAGACCAAGAATATGACCAAACTCATGAGCTGCTTCTCTAGCATTATTTGAAAGGTACATATATCCGGTATTGTTTCTTCGATTCTGATCTATATATGAAACACCATGCATTTGATCCGGATCTGCGTGCTCTCCGTTGCCCGCTACTAATAAATTTTCATTCCTCTTTAAGTCTTGAGATGTCAAACCATCTGGAGCAACAAGCACAGTAACATTACTAGTTGAAATCTTTGTTCCATCAGACATTGAAATATTCTGCCAAACTGCATCTATTTGAGCTTTAAATGCATTAACGTAGTCTGTCTTCTCTTGATCTGTTAAATTAGCGTCAGTGTCAAATTTTATATAAATAGTACTAGATATCACACCTGTTTCTGAATCACCTTCACCATCAGCACCAGTAGGGTCATAAATCATTAATGGATTACAATCCATTGCATTATAGGGTGACATAAACTCATGATTAACAGGGTCTATAGAAATCCATCTACCTAATAATGTGTTTAAACATCTAAAATCGCTATCATAATAAGAATCTAGTTTCGATGAATATTCAAGCCCATTAAACCCATACCGATACCCCGCACTCCAACTTCTACCAGATAGTGTCACGCCGAAGGGACTGTAGTCTTGGGAGGATACGACAACTGTGGTGTAGCTTACAACAGAAGCCCCAGAAATCACGGGTAATTTCCAATCGCTGATTACAGCGAGTACGTTGCCGAGGTGGTTGGAGAGCTCGTATTGGCGAGAACCAATTGTGTATTCCAATTCGAAGTTGACGGTTTCTTCGATAAGTAAAGTAGACACCAACTCCTCCGTTGGTTGATTACCATAGACATATTCAAACTCTACCTTCTCTGTTATC
>JBKCOM010000200.1:0-4152 GCA_046309775.1 Flavobacteriales bacterium | reverse complement strand
AGAGATATATCCAAAAAAGTCGCCGGGTTGCAACATACGCGTGATCAAATCCTTGCCGAGTTCGTGACTCTTATAAGTCTTGGCCTTCCCTGATTTAAGTAGATACAAACCCGAAGGCGTATCACCTTCTGAGAAAATCATATCTTTTTTCCGATATGATTTTACCTGTTGTTTTTCGGCAATCTTCTCGATGTCGCGCATATCTGAGATCCCGCTGAGCAATTCATTGAAGCCTTGTTGGCCGCCATTGAGTTCTCTTCGACTCGCGTCAAATTTTTTCAAACGACTTTCTACCGCATTCAACAGTTCTATATCGTCAAAGGGTTTGGTGATATAGTCATCCGCTCCCATCTCCATGCCTTTGCGAATATCGAGGCGTTCGGATTTTGCTGATAAAAAAATAAATGGGATGCTATCTGTTTTGGGATTTTTTGAAAGCAAGTGGAGTGCGCCGTAGCCGTCTAGCACGGGCATCATGATATCGCAGATGATGAGCTCGGGTTGATTCTGCAAGGCTTTTTCAACGCCAATCTTCCCATTTTCAGCAGTGGTCACTTCGTAACCAGCGAGTTGAAGAATCTCAGCAGTATTCTCTCTCACATCCAAATTGTCTTCGATCAGTAATATCTTTCTCATGACTCTTCGTATTTAGCTGGGAAAACTAAGGTAAAAGTTGTTCCCACGTTCAATTCACTTTGAAAATCTATTTTTGCGTTCAGCATCTCGAGGTACTTTAACACAATATTGAGCCCCAAACCTGTGCCCTGAATATTGGAAGCATTCTTGCCGCGGAAAAAGCGTTCGAATAAATGCTCCTGATCTTCTTCGGGGATGCCGATTCCGTGATCATTGATCCGCAATATCATCTCATTTTCGCTCACCTTGCACGTCACCTCAATCGACACATTCTCACCGCTGAATTTAATGGCGTTTGCCAATAAGTTGATCGCTATGTTGCGAAACATCTGTTTGTCGATGTAGAAGCTCTCGTTGCCCTTGAAATCAAGATTTATAACCTGGCCAGGTCTTGCTATCGCTTGCAATTCCGAAATCACATCTTTCAAAGTCTCTTTCACTTCTACCGTTTGCAAGTTTGCTCTCACCTTTCCTTCCTCCAATCTTCCGAGAGAGAGGAAGTCGTTGAGAATTTCGGTAAGACCATTTACAGCCCCTTTGATGCGATGGATGTGCTTTTCACTTTTATCCGCTTGTTCCATCTCGACGTACTTCTGAATAAGGGATACCGACGAAAGAATCGTTGAAAGCGGGGTTCTGAACTCATGGGAAGCCATGCTGATGAAACGGCTTTTCATTTCATTCAATTCTTTTTCTGTCTCGAGGGCATTCGTCAATTCATCTTTTGAATTTTCCAGTTCGTGCAGTGCTTCCTTCAGAACGAGAGTGCGTTCGTTTACTTTTTTCTCGAGATTTTCGTTGAGCAGACGCAGCTCTTCGTTGATCTTTTTGATTTTTTCTTGTTGTTCGTGACGCTCGGTGATATCGATGATAAATGCGATAGCATAGACACCTTCAGGAGTTTCGTAGTAGCTGAGACTGATTTCAACGGGAAATTTTTGACCATCTTTTCGTTGACCAAAGAGGATGAAGTTTTTTCCCATGGGTCGTTTCATCGGCCTCTTCATGTATCCCGCGCGATATCCCACGTGTTTTTCTTCAAGTTCTTTTGGAACCAGCGCCTCTACCTTGAGACCATTGAGTTCGTTTGGAGCATAGCCAAACATTTGGAAACACTTCGGGTTTGCGAGGATGATTTCCCCGTCTTTATTACAAATCAGAATGCCTTCATTGACATGATTGAATACTGATTCGAAACTGTTTTCTACTTTAGTAATTGGATCACCCATGGTTCAAATTTAACACTCTCTTCTTTGAGAGACAAAAAGAAAGATTGGGGGAATGGGAGATTGGGAGATAGGGAGATTGGGAGATTGGAGATTGGAGATTGGAGATTGGAGATTGGAGATTGGGAGATTGGAAGATTGGAAGATTGGAAGATTGGATGGACTTTGATTTTAATAATAGATCCTTCAAAACTTACTTAACGAATCAGAACAAACATCTTTGCGAAACTTGGCGCTCTTGGCGTCTTAGCGGTAAAAAAAGTTTTCGATCTCGAAGTACACATATCACATGTAATTGTTACAATTCCTCAAGTTCTAAAAGAATCAATTTAACGCAAAGATCCCAAAGGGACACGGCACGGAGGGCGCAAAGTAACGCAGAGAGGGTAATTCACAATTCGCAATGAGACCATTCGCAATGAGTAGTTCGTAACAGCAGGTCACTCCGTCGCTCCGTAACTCCGTACCTCCGTCGCTATGTCGCTTGTCGCTTAGTTCTTTTAGTGGAAAATATTTTCCGTAAATTAATCTATAGTGGAAATTTTTAGCTAATATTGTGCTAAACCGGATGGATAATGGAAAAAAATCGTCTCATTCCACTACAGGAAGTAATCTTTAGCTCGCGAGATTCTAAGACCTCAAAGCAAATAACAAAATTGTTATCAGCTGGGGTCATTAGAAAAATTGCACCTAGGGTATATTCCTCAAATTTAGAAGAACCAGTTGAAGGTATAATCCGAAGAAATCTCTTTAAGGTTTTAGGAACGCTTTACCCGGGAGCGATGCTTAGCCATCGCTCTGCTTTTGAATTTCAACCAACCAAAACGGGACAAATATTTTTAACTACGAGTTATACTAAAAAAGTAAAACTACCTGGGATTACCATTCAATTTCTTGCAGGCCCTTCACCGATTGAAGGCGACAATAAATTTTCAGGTGAATTGTACGTCTCTCAGAAAGCACGTGCTTTTTTAGAAAATTTACAGGTAACGCGAAAATTAGGTAGTAATTCGAAGTGTTTGAGTTTGCCAGAAATAGAGGAGCGATTAGAGCAAATAATTAGAGTAAATGGCGAAGAGGAAATTAATAAACTAAGGGATCAAGCAAGATTACTCTCTGAGCAATTGGAAATGCAACAGGAGTTTGAAAAATTGAATCGCATTATAAGTGCATTGTTGACTACAAAAACATCGAAAATATTAAGCTCGCCTCTAGCTATAGCTAGGGCATTTGGAATGCCTTACGATCCCGCACGACTAGAATTATTTGAGACTTTATTTCGTGAATTAAAGCAAACGGAATTCCCTTACAGAGAAGAGAAAAATACTACGCCGACATCATTCCGAAATTTTGCTTTTTTTGAAAGCTATTTTTCAAATTATATTGAAGGAACTGTATTTGAAATTGAGGAGGCAAAACTAATCATTCAAACTAATAAGCCCATTCTAACAAGAAACGATGATAGTCATGATGTGTTGGGTACGTATCAGATTGTTTCTAATAAGAAAGAAATGGAAATTATACCTTCATCGCCTGAGGAGTTTTTAAAGATTATATCATTACGACACTCAATATTACTGAGTGCAAGGCTAGATAAAAGTCCTGGTCTTTTTAAAGACAAGAATAATTTTGCAGGAAGCACGTCCTTTGTAGATTTTAATTTAGTTAGGGGAACTCTGATTCAGAGCTATGACTTTTATAGCGCATTGAATCATCCATTTTCCAAAGCTGCTTATATGATGTTTGTGATCAGTGAGGTACATCCATTCTTGGATGGAAACGGTCGAATTGCGCGGGTGATGATGAATGCTGAATTGGTAAAAGCAGGTCAGTCTAAGATTATCATTCCTACGGTATTCAGGGAGGATTATATGGGTGCTCTGAAAAAATTCACAAAACAACGTAAATGTGATACTTATATTAAGATGTTACAACGCGCTCACGAGTTCAGTGCTAATGTATATTCGGAGAATATGGATCAAATGCAGGAGTATTTATCTGCGTGTAATGCATTTATCGAAGACGCAGACGTCATTTTGAAAATAAAGCCGCGCTTTGAATGAATTTTTGGAAAAGAGAAAAGATTTTGAAAGAGGTGTTCAGGTTCCACAATCACCGTGTTGTTTGGTGAATACTATCGAGTCAAGGTGCGGTACACGAGCGGGACTTTCCTCTCCAAAAAAGAGCCGAGTGAAACCGCACCCTCGTTAAAGAACGGACATTTGTCGAAGGTAAAGAACCCCAACATCCGTCGTTTAACACGACTCGATAGATTATGTACTCTCTATCT
>JBKCOM010000199.1:0-6340 GCA_046309775.1 Flavobacteriales bacterium | reverse complement strand
ACCATCCCGTTCGCTTGGACTTCGCACTCATGATTCTGAAAGTTCAAACCGTCTTCCATCTTTTGTACAGCATTACCTCCTGCTACGCAGGAGCTATTCAAGACACACACGGTTTGCAGCTACCCGAAGGTGGCGATTTCGGAGACGAAAACTGTCTGCCAGCACTGAACTTGATACGAAGCACAAAGCTTCATTTAAGCACTGAACCGCCAATTTCTTGTAGGTGCTGTTACCGCCTAGTGCTTTATTTCCATACCTTGTAAATTGACAGAATTTATTTTTATTTTCTTCACAGATATGCAAGTCATTAAGTTTTGGTCAAACAGAACTACATTGTTCCCTTTCGGATGTAATGAACTATTAAAACGAATACCGAAAGCACCTGTAAAAACTTTAATAAATTCACATATGAACTGCGTAGGTATATATTCTAATTCACTGTCATACCTCCGCATTGGCTTTGATAAATCACTACTAATTTTCTGTCTCAACAATTTAGCCTTTATAGTTTTGTTTATAGAACTAGAATTTGGTTGAAAAAGAGTAGTGTCTTCCGTAAAATCGACTAATTTAATTGATTCAAATTCAGGATTTAATTCAAAAGTTCCCACGCTCAACTCGTCTAAATAGGATGCTCTCACTTCATATAATATAGTTTCTGAATTATCGCTCAAATATAAAAATGGTATTCCTGATGGATTAGCTCTTCCTCCGCTTGCAAACTCTTTCGGAGGACAAGTCATTTCTTCAGTTTTATATACTACCATACCACTTTGATGATGTAGTCTGGCACGAAATAAAGGTGTTTCTTTACTTAATTTGAATTGCGTGTTGAAAAATCCATCCCAACCGAGTTCTTCTAATCGTTCAATATTAATTACAAACCTATTTTTCCACTTTAACTCCTCTTTCAGTATTTCCCAATGATTATAATTTTCTATAATATCATCAGTGTATTCAACATTTATGTTTGATGAAATTACTTCTGTCTGTATGTTTGGAAGAACATAATTCAGAATTTTGTTGGCTGTACCGTGGGAACTAAAAAAACTCCAATTGGATTGAATTTTAGAACCTAATGGCATTCCATTTTCATCAATTTTGAAGTTATCTACTAACTCTTGAAAAAAATCAAATAACTCAGAGACGTCTAGAAGTGGTTGGTTTTTTGATTCGCAAACAGCACAGTCTCCAATTTCAGATGAAGAAGAAATAAATCCTTTAAGCTCTTTGTCAGAAAAACAATTTACACAAACCTTCATAAAACTACCTATTTCTTAAAAAATTACTTAAAACCAATAAATGATTCTTGATAGATAGTTTTTTTACCGTTCCTAACCCGGGATAATGTTCAGTGTCAAAATATGTTTCTAATTCATTAATCGCTGAATTAGATAGACCATTCTGCCTGCAATAATTTACAGCCTTGGCTGCTGCTTCTGCAAACTTACCTTGAACATTGGCAATTGAGTCATTGGTTTCTGATGTGAAATGTCTAATCCAAATTTCATTTTGAATATTTAAATACGTCAAATGAATCACAACTGCTCTAGGTGTACTACCTCCCTCAACATATTCACTTGGTAAAACAGTATAATCTGAAAACCCTTCAAAACCTTCGGTGGAATAATGAATATGTTCTTCTGAAAACCTATGTTCTGTGATGTCAAGGAAATCACTGTTTCTATCTTTTTTTTCAAATAAGTCATCAAGTCTAATGAAGCCTTTTTGCAAACCTCTTATATACCTATTTAATGACCTATTTCTTCCAGGATCGTTAACTGTAATAAGACTAACTGCGTCTAATTCTGCTATTGATTTGAAATTTGTATCATCTCCTTCAATGTCGTTCTCACAAATAAGCATACAATTGGTTAGTCCGAATTGCTCAATGCTTTGATTTATATATTCAGCATTATTCCTGTAATGAAATGCTGGCAAAAATACTTCATAATTTAAAGTAGCGAGATATTCAATATAAAATTGGCTATCTCCTGCAAGTTCACCGAACTTTGGGTTAACAACAAGATATGCACTTTGACCTTTTTCTTGGAAAACCTTATGTGCTAAATTTAAATTGTTGTGAGTTTCTTTAACAGGCTCTAAAATCGGAATAATAACTTCTTGTGTAGCTTCTTCTGTCGCTAACTCTCTTAAAGCTATTAGTTCAAATTGTCTCGCTCTTAAAAATGGATAGTACATATATTTAAATTTGAATAGTTGTTTTTAATGATTCTATCATTTTGTTTTTTGAATTTCGATTCATTCTAAGAGCTAAAAACAACTGATTAAACTCTTTGTAATATCTAGATGATAAGGCATTGCTTGAGCTTCTTTTTTTCATTGTTTTAATGAAAAGCTTATTTAATTGATTCAACGGGATTTCATAAATTAATTCGCTACAAACGTTATACTGATTAAAACTTGTCATTTGAGGCAGATAACCGTAATGTTCACTTACAATGGATTTATATTCGTTTGTATGCAATATTGACATAATAGTTGAAGGTTCTATTTCAAAATTTGCATTAGCATTGCGATGAAGTGAAAATGAATTGTCGCTCTTTGGGTCATATGTTATAATTCCAATCGAAGCTTCTTGTTTCTCGTAGATATTCAACTTTGATTTAGGTATAATAATAAATATCTGATTAAATGCCTTCTCGTAGTTTTGAAGTTGTACCTTCAATCGAGAATCACTATCAAATTCTGTTTTTATCTCAAAAATTTTTGAGCAACCGTTGAACATAGCCAAATCTGCAATAGAGTTGCCCACTCTAAACTCGCTAAATATTTGAGAATTTGTCTCACCAAGTTCTTTTATCAGCCAAGTATTTAAGAATTCATTTTTGAAAATATATTCATTTTGGTAACTGTCTGCTAGAATAGAATATATGTGTTTCAGATAGTCTAAATATGTCGAATTTTGGTGTTCCAACCATTTTTCATCATATCTTTCAATTTTATAATTGATAGAAGTGAAGTCCATTTTTAGCCAAGAAAGAGCTTCACTCCTAGAAAACAAGGAGGAGTAGTCTCTTAATTGGTTAATTTGGTATTCCATTACTTTGCTATTAATTATTCGGTTCAAATTTACTGTTTTCTTGTTTTATTCGTGCCATTTTTGTCGGAAATTCGTCTTTTTAGCATTGGCGGTAACGGATTGCGTATATGCGAGGTACGCCAAACGATAAACTTAAATATTTGTAAACCGCTTCATGGCGTATCTTGCATATACGCTGTTAGGCACAGTTGTTTTAATTATGACAAAATTTGATAACGGTTTTATTCTTTCAACCGATGAACTGAAAGAATTACTTGAAAAAGCGTTTAGTAATGGTGCTTTATCTCACGCTAAATGGGATGGGCAAAGAGATACTTGTTGGTCAAATGTTAATGAAGATATGAAAGAAGAAGTTTCAGCAATTCTTTCAGACTTAAATAGCAAGGTGGTCACTAACAATTGTGCCTAACGGTTTCGGGCTTGGCGAAGGTGGCGTTTTTCACCACAAATGTTGATGCGGAGAACCAAACTTTGATTAACCACAAATGTGTCTGCGGAGCACTGAACCGCCACTTTTGCCAAACCCGTGTTATGCCCAGTGCTTCTTTTCGGTCTATGCAAACATTGTAATTTGTCCATTGTTTACAGGTGTCATCTCGTTAATAAAACTGTCCCACAAGTTCAATGTCAAATTGAGTTTATACTTTTCGTTCAGCATTTCAAGTTCTGATTGCAGTTGTGTCTTGTTAATTTGTTTTGCTAATTCTAAAAGGTCAATTCTCATTAGAACGTCCTTTGTAAAAGTCCTTTTAGCGTCTGGAAAAGTTACTGATTGTAAAAACTGAACTGTCGTTTCGGAGTTTAAAAGAATTAAAGCATAAACCGCAAATTCTATTTTGTCAAAACCTATTAAATAACAGGTGTCGTCAAGCATTACAGGCTTATTGTCTTGTGGCAGAATAAGCGTAAAATGAAAGGTCTTGTAAAGTCCTGATATGGCAACTTTGAATGGTTTGAAGGAATAGTCGCCAATACCAAATATTGAAAACAAAGGTTTGTTGTTGTAGATACTTGATTTTCTTGCATCAAAATTTGCTTGATGCTGTGTTAAGTATTGATAAGTTTTAGGATATTCAGTTTTGATATATTTTGTTTCTTGTCCAACTTTCTTTTGCGTAACAATCGTAAACTTTCGTGTCTGATTTATTACAGTATTTTTAAGGTCTGAACTTTTGAGAATACCGTAAACTAAGCCGTCTTCCAATTTTATTTCTTCATTTAAACCATTCACATAATGTCCATTTACTTTATCCAATTCCATAACTGTTGAACAGTCGTGTTTTAAACCTTGTCGCCAAACAAAAGGACATTCTCCGTCAATTTCTTTCGTGTGAATGTAAGTGTCAATGTTTGAAACAAATTTATCGTTAAGCCAACCGAATTCAAGTTGAGATTTTTGATTGTTGTAAAAATCAAATTCCGTGCAATCAAATGTAGGAAGTGAGTTTAACTTACAATAGAATAAAGCTGCTTCAACGGAAACATTAAATTCTTTTTTGCTGTCAATGCAATGTTTTTCAATAGCTGAAATCTTGTATCGGTTTTTATTTTGGTCAAAGACGATGTTTTTGATAACAGAATTTTTTACCAATAACAATAAATTCCCTTTCATATTTTGAAAGGTTTCAATCATCGTCAATGTAATAAATTCAGCAATGTCAAAATTGCCTTTTCCTGTCATTGCGTCTAAACCACTATGATTTTTGAAATTCGTTTTTTTAGGAAGATTGGTTGAATTTAAACTACCCAATTTTGAATTTGTTACCCAAGGTGGATTACCAATTACTAAAATATCATTCGTAGAATGCTCCTTTGCTATCGTTTTGAAGTCGAAGTCGAAAACATTACAATGAACTATCGAAATTTTTGGTTTGTGTGATTTTGGATTAGAAAGAAAGAAATCTACAATACTGAATTTAGTTTCCCAAACGTAAGGTTTATAAATTTCAACTCCGAATACATTTTTGATGTTTTTGAAGTTGCGTAAAGAAGCAATAATAAAATTCCCTTTTCCGCAGGTTGGCTCAATAACAACTTCGGGTGAAATGTTTTTTGAAGCCAAGTGTAATGTAACCTTATTAGCTAAATCTGAATTAGTTTGAAAGTCGCCATATTCTGCTCTGTCTGGTTCTTCAACAATATTATGAGTAATTGAAAGAACTTCTTTTAGAGTTTCCAATTCTTCATCATTATCAAAAAAATGAATGATGCCAAAGGCATCATTCATTTTTTGATTTGCCTTTTCAAAAGATGTAATCTTTTTCAGATTGTCATTTAAGAAATCTGAAACCTGATGAGTAATATTTGCTTCAAATACTTTCATTATTCAGGTTTGTTATAGCTTATAATTTTGTCAATGCCTGGTATGTCATTCTTCAAATCTCTAATTCTTGCATATTGCAATCTCCATTGCAGTGCATTGGAAATTGTTAAATATCCAATAGGAATTTCAGTTGTTAAAATGATTTCGGTGATTTGTTTTAAGGCTATTTCGTCTGCTGGTAATTTTATTCCTTCAAGAAAAGCAATGATATCAGCTTCGTTTGCTCCAACTTTCTTCATCTCATTTAAGATGCTTGTTGTCGTGAAATCGGCTGTTCGTTCTTTTGAAACAAATGAACAACTAACAAAATTTAATATTGAAGTTTGACTTTCTGGGTCGTCAGTTTTGTCGTAAACAAATACTAAAAGGTTATATCCAAGTCCAAATATTTTTTGCTTTGCATCTCTAAAAGGACAAGATGATTGTGGTTGTTTGTTAGATGTAACTTTTATGTCGGTTAATATATCTTCCGAAGGCAAGTCTATTCCTTTAGCAGAAGAGCCAACAGTAACATCATATTTTGATTTTAAATGTGCTTGAAACTTTTGTTCTATTAGTGTTCCAACGGCTTTTCCGTCAGTAACTCCATATAGTTCTTTATGCTGAAATTTTGACTGTTCAACACAAAATAATTGAGCTTCTTTTATTAGATTTTTCTTTGTTAATTTTTCCTGCATTTTGTCTTAAATATTTGTCGCTAAGTTAATGTTTTTAGAGTTTAAATCTGCTCTATTTGGTCGTCAAGTTTTACACAAAAGTTTGATGTCAAGCTACGATGTTCGTCTGTTGCACTGTCGTCATAGCATTGGGCATAACTCGTTCATAACTGCACCCGAGGTACGGTTATTTGCCTTAAAAGTACACCTTTTAATTAAATATCCAAATGATCTAATGGACTTTTAATCATGCCAATATGCTTCGTACTAACATGCGTATAAATCTCCGTTGTCTTA
>JBKCOM010000198.1:0-6046 GCA_046309775.1 Flavobacteriales bacterium | reverse complement strand
TTGCTTGTCCTGTGCAAGTCTCACTTTTGAGTTATTGAAGTCATAGAGAAGTGGAAGATTAATCTTCTTTGGACGTACAACACCCGCTTCCTCTCCAGTTTTATAGAGAATGTGGTTGTAGATGAGCTTTTGTAAAATCCTTCGGTTGGTGAAGCTCTTTATGACTTCTTTCTCGACAATTTCTTCTTTGTAGTTGGCTGTCCATTCAACAGTTGGAAGTACGAACAAATCAAAGAATGTGTCTAGGTTTTCAATGCCATTATCGCGCAATGAATCATAGGCCACTAGCGATAACATTGAGTAGATCTCCAGTGGAGAATTGGAAAAGGGTGTTGCCGTTAGAAGCATGGTGTTTCTTCCAAACTTTCGTTGAATGAAATTTAGAATTAGAAATGCCTTTTGCCCAGTTTCAGAAGTAGCAGATTGGATGTTGTATCGCTTGTTTCCATCGTCGTCGGCTTTTACTTGAGAAAACACATTTTTGCATCTGTGTGCCTCGTCAATTACCGCGTAATCAAAACCAAGCACATCCACGTCGGCGATTGTATTTTTAAGACCAATACCAATCATTTCACGGAACTTCTGGTATTCGATTTCTTTATCCCGGTGTGACTTCTCTTTGGATTGGCCAAGGATATTCACGAGCTCAGTAAATAATTCATCTGAAACGGATTCACCGAAGCCTAGTCTTTTAAAACCCTCGTAAGTAACCATCGTGATACTCTTTTCCGGTACCGCGCTGCTAAGATCAATTTTCCCAACGATGTCCGTTCCCAGATTGTACCAGTCGTTGACTGTAATTCCTGTGTGTGAGAGAACGCCCGAAACAAATTCACCTGACTTCTTATCGGTAAATCCGATAATCTCATTCATCCACTTCTTGTAGGTCGGTTTAGGAACAACAACCAGAGGGCGCTTACACTTTCCAGAGTATAGATTGTGCGCAAGATTGACGATGGCCGTCATAGTCTTTCCTACACCTACGTCAAAGGCGTTAATTCCTGATCCCATTGCCTCCATGAAGGCGACACCTTCACGCTGGATATCGGTGATCTGTAAAAGTCCTGATTTGAATCTCGCGGAACATTCAAAGCCAATTGGAACTTTCGAATAATTGATGTCCGACTGTCCGTTGTAAAGCCTGTTCCAAGAATAGTCAAGTCGCTGTTGATCTTCAAAAGTGAGCACTTCATGCAAGAACCTCGAGAAAAGGCGTTCACCCTCAATTCTTGCATTCGCTTTTAGTTCTGCCTTTTCCTCCTTGCTCATTTTATCATCACGGAGAGCACGGTTTGCGATGTAGTAATCAGCAATGTCCACAGCGGTACTCTTTTCAAAATCGGAGTCCGCATTGAGCGTATATAGCCACTTCACAAAAACTTGCTGAAGTGTGTACCTTGTTTCCCCATCGAAACGAATGTTGATCTTTTCGCGATCCTTCTTTCGTTCAAGCTTTCCGTTGACCTTCTTAAGTTCTTCGGCATTTTCGAGCTCCATGAATTCCTCACGGACCTGAGTGACAAAGAATATTGTCGGGTCCTGTGCGAAGTCGGAAATAGCAGTAATGATTGGCCTTTCTTTCGGGTCTGCATTTCCTACTGACAATAATTCGGGTTTGGCTTGGGTAATCGCTTTCAAATGCTGCTCATATACTTCTTCACCCCAACTTTTGATGATGTCTTCTTTGTCCTTTTCCAGTTGGACTTCTCTATCATACATGTTGCCATAGGTATAGATAGGGAAAGGAAGAAGTTCTCCAGCCATGTAGAACAAAGCGCCTACTCGAACGAGGTTGAAAAGCTCATCTTCCAGTGCTTTGCCTGTAGATTTAATGTAATACTGTTCCCAACCTTTCATTGGAACAAAGAGCTTTCTTTTATACCACACCCATGCTTTTATTTCTGCTTCGGATATGCCCTTGTTATACTTCGCAACAACGTCTTGAAACTTGAGCACCTTCGCCTCCGAGTCTCCAAGTCCAGAAAGTTCATTGGCTTCTTTTAGAATTCGTCCAATGAGAGATTGTTGGTTGCGCATCTGCGCTGTTAAGTAAGGACTCAATTGCCCAAGCCCTTGAATGGAATCTATTCCGGATAAGTAATTCATAGGTCTGTTATTTGGAGCTCTATTTCAAGAGCTAGTGCTTCTAATTCTAAGGTTCGTGATGAGGTTGTTCCTCTGTTTTCTTTCATAAAGTTCATGATGCGAAGATTCGCAACGGTCACTTCCATATAGTTGATGTTCTCAACCATCCAATCGCCTTCGGTAATTTGTAAGTTATAGTCAACTCCTCCTTGATAGAGGCGAATTTTAAAGCGATCATTGGTGTACTCCACGTCAAAATCGGGATCACTCGCATCGAAGTAGCTAATTCGCCATTCAAAGGGAACAGGAAGGATCAGGCGGCCTTCTCCAAGTGCGTGCTCAATGGTGTTTACAATCCAAGTTTTATCGCCCTTTACAGAAAGGGGAAATTCACGAGAGGTGGTGATGATTTCCTCACCACATACTTTTTCAGGATGAGCAGAAAACCAATTGTTGAAACTGCATTGTTCTATGAGTGAAAGTTTTCCAGAAGGAAATTCTTTCTCCTTTATTCGAGCCTCACAAAGCATTTTTTCGTGCGCCTTATTTCGCATTACTCCATTTCTAAGCAATGCGATATCAGGTGAATCAGCAGATGCTTCTTTGATGGCTTCTCTGAAAATTTCCAGCCGCGCTCGCCAATATTCAGGTCTGAATTCAAAGTCCATATTCGAATGATTTGATTCTTTCAAAGATGAATTCTGCGATGTCGGGAATGATGGCGTTCCCGAGAGCTGCGATACGCTGGGCATCGTCCAATTTTCTGGATATCCCATCATGTATTCCAAAAGATTTGGGCAAAGTCTTTTTCCCGTCAGTGCGGCGTATTGTTCTGCTAGGTTTCCATTTGGATGATTGAGGAATCTGTTCTCTAAACTCGTTGCTGAAAATGATGCCCTCGTGTTTCCGTCCGAAGCCGATGGGGTAAGCCACAATCCAGAGTCTTTTGCGAAGGTGGGGTGCTCCAAACTCGGCAGCAGATATGATTGTCCACTCCGCATCATACCCGAGGACGGCAAGGTCATATAAGACCTTCTCAAACCCTTTTTTGGTGAGTGCTGGGACATTCTCAATGACTACATATTTTGGTTTGACAATCGAAATGATTCGAGCAAAATGCGCCCATAGCCCACTTCGCTTTCCCTTGATACCAATCGCTTTGTACTTGCCCCTAGAGTTCCATGTGCGGGCGTTGGAAATGTCTTGGCAAGGGAAACCACCGGAGATGATATCCACCTTCGAAGGATTGTTAAACCTTGTGATGTCACAGTGAAGTTTTGATTCAGGGAACCGCGTTTGAAGCACCTTTTGACAATGGGAATCAATCTCGCAACACCAGATGTTTTTGAAACCAACATTTCGTGCTGCAAGGTCAAACCCACCAATGCCACTGAATAGACTTCCATGCTTCATTAGACCATTTCAAGTTCTTGTTCAAGTAAGGGAATCACAGCCGCAGGAACCATCTGGTCATGGATCACCTTGCGGATTACCATTTCCTCGACTTTGCTGTAACCATAAACACTATTAACCAAAGCAAAGAGGTTCGGCGCGTTCGCCTGAGTAACCTTCTTCAACTGTTTTAAAATCTCCTCACGAAGTTGATTAATACTTCGAGAATTGACCAGATCTGTGCCCTGAAGGCTGCGATCCCCTGTATCTGCGAATGAGAAATGTCCTTTATCTGTGACGATGATGTGATCGAGCAGTGCAACATCAAAGAGTTTTAGTGCCTCCTTCATGCGCTTAGTAATGGCCTTGTCGGCCTCGCTTGGTGTTAGATTTCCACTTGGATGATTGTGTGAAATAATGACTGCCTTTGCGAGTGTTTTGAGCGCGACTGCTGCGACGATTTCAATATCAACGGGTGTTGAATTAATCGTTCCAGTGGAATGATGATAGTAGCCAATTATCTTATTGGCCTGATTGAGATACAAGGCAATAAAGTGCTCTTGTACTTCAATGCCTTTAAGAATGATATCTCTGATGAATTGAAAAGCATCAAACGATGCAGTCACATTACCAAAAAAGTAGCGCTCTCCAGTAAAGGTGAGTTCAATCTCGCGCACTTTAAACTCCGCATCGAGTTCTTCTATCTTGCTTTCTAAATCCGAGTATGCTTCTTTTTCAAAGACAATCCTTGGTGGAGTATGGTTAGTTTTATAGGTCATGTCTATTTCCTTCTGAAAATGAGAATATCTGTGGGGACTTGGGAAGCTTTGAACACGGGCGGCAAGCGGTAAGCATCGACAAAATCTGCGATCTCTTGTATCTCCAATTTTTCATCATTATAGGAAATACCATTTCGCATGAAATTGCTTGACGTGAGATAAACTAGTAAACCACCAGGACGGAGGAGCTTTAATCCATAGTACATGAAGAAAAGTTCGATTTGTCGCATCTTGGGCTTGGAGAAATAACTCGAGTATTTGTTCTTGTATTTCCCGTAGGGAGGGTTTCCAAGGACAAGTGAGAAAGGATACCCATCAAGCCAAGTAAGCTTACCCTTGAGTCTTTGAGTAAACCTAGGGGGTTCAAGGAAAGCTGTTTCAAAATAGCCTCCGTAGATTTTGGCATTCGGATAAGTTATCTCTGCTATTCTTTTTGATAGTGGATTAATTTCAAATCCATAACATCTCTCTTTGAACGGCGCAGGACCGAAAAACCTTCCAGTGGCCAATGAAGGTTCTAGGATGTTACCTTTTGCATCAAATCCATGACGCATGGCAAGTTTCCACATCAGTTCTACGATATAATCTGGAGTATAAAACTCATATAGTATTCCCTCTCCAGAAGCTCCTTTAGAACCTTGGCCACCGTCACCTTCGTATTGTTGAATGAACGCAATATCGGAAGGAGAATATCCTTCGTTTTTCGAGTCTTTTTCTTTGATAAAAGCCTCTATTTTTCTATTGAGTTGATATTGGTTCATTTCTCTTTGAGAATCTCTATAAACTGGGTGTAGGTGATTTTTGCATTCGGGTTTTTAAGTGCAATGCGCTGCTCTAATTTTCGAGGTGAGAAAATCCAAAGCCAAGGTTTTATTCTTTCCCCTTTATACACCACCTGAACCAGTGTGTCTTGCATTGCGATTGATACATGCTGATGCTTATTATCCGAATATCCTGTGATGTTGTACCACTGATCATTATATGCAAATGATTTTACTTGTACCGTGTCGAAAATCACACTATCCCTTAGTTCAGTTATAATATGCTTTTCTGAATTGTAGGAGGTTGTAAGAATGGATTCAGCTCTTTTAGGCTTCACTTTTAGATTTCTTATCTCATCAACAAGGTTTGGATAGAGATCAGCCAACTCAGAAAGTTTGAGATTATAAACCCCATTCTGATAAGCGATTTGACCAGCCCTTGTTTCAACCTCCATCAAAGCCTTCACCTCAGCTTCAAGATTTGCCTTTACACGGCTATTCTCGTTTTTCAGTTGACGCATTTGATCCAGGCACCATAGTACCATCAGGAAGGACAGTACTACGTATGCGAATACCAGTGTCTTCCAAAGCTTGTTGTGAAGTAGAATTTGAAGAACGCTTTGCATAGTATGAAGGTCTTTTTGTTTGTGCCCAGATGTAGGCAGAAAGAATGGTCATGATTCCGGCAATAGCTGTGGTAGCTACTGTTTCCGAGTGGTTAAAAGTGGCAAAGGCAGCAAGTGTGCCCAGAAGCACAAAAGCTGCAACAGTAAGTTTTAATCTAGTCTTTGTTCTCATGTTGGTATAGAGTATTTGTTAGCTTAGTTGTCTGTCCAAACTCCGCCCTTGTAAGTTTGCATCGTTGGTGAACCTGTAGTTGGATGTTTGCCTATTCGCATATTTCCCTCTGCATTCAATACTGCTGCATTCTTTGTCCAGTAAATGAATCCTCCCTCCATGCGGATAAATGAAGTAGAACCACCCGGTTCCGTATTTCGAAATGTGGCAGGGTTCATGAAAGTTTTCTCA
>JBKCOM010000197.1:0-5458 GCA_046309775.1 Flavobacteriales bacterium | reverse complement strand
GCCTTGATCGGAACTTGAATTTTCTAGTTCCTTCATTGCCTCCATAGCAGCAGGGTCGTTGCTCAACTCGGCTGCTAGTGCCTCTGGATCAATTTTCTCATTCGCACCGATAAGACCAGACTTTTTGAGAATATCAACCGTCGCAATGATGATAGGAGCTGCTGCTGCAATTGTCGCTGCCGTAGCTGGATCACCGAGGCCGTTGAATCCTGACTCAACTACACCGTTGAGATTACCAGCCTTGCCTTTTAAAATCGCGTTCTTCAATGCTTCACGCTTGCCTTGGAGTTTATCTGCAAAAAGCCTTTCAACCTTTGCTAAAGCATCCTTGCTCTTGTTCCATTCAGCTTCACTCACTCCCTTAGCAGCGGCTTGCTCTTTTGTAGCATAGCCCCATTTGAGTTTTGAAGCCATTTTATGAAGGTTAAGCTTCATGGCAACTAGAAACCCTCCGCGCCCAGCAATGGATAAAGGATTAAAACGAACAACTGCTTTTGCAGCCTTCTTGATTCCTTTTCCAACATCCTTTACAGCAGCTTTTACGCCTTTGAAAAAGCCTTTCTTGCCCGGACCACTGAGAACGAATTCGTCAGAATCGAACACATCGTCGCCTAGGCCCGAAAAGCCGTTTCGCTGATTGAGTTGCTCCTCGTTTTTTTCGAGAATGGAAAGAGCATAATCGCGTTTATCTGTATTCCAATATTGGATCGCGTAGTCAAGCATTTTGAGTAAAGCCTTAGGATCATCTATGGATGAAACCATACGAGGATTCTTGCGAATGCTATTGCGTGTATCAACGAGATGTTGATAGAGCTTATTCAGCTCTGCTTTTTTGTTAGGCGTAGCACCTAGGTCTGGTCCTGTTAATCCAGGAGCGAGCACTGCATTTTCGAGGTCGCTTCCTGTTCCACTAAGAACAGCTACGTTGATTCCATTTAAACTCATTGGGTAATCCATTTTTTCTGAATAAGGCTTCTCATAATCAAACTGAGAAACAACTGCATCAATCGTGTAATGCTTTCCTTTGCCATCAGGTACGATCACATACACATGCTGCCAGTGATCTGCTGAATACTTTGTGATGCGAAAACTGTGGGGAACTTTCAAATTGGTGAGCACACTTGAAGCGAAAATGCTCATACAATCACAGTCTACTCCAGTCTTTCTTTCCGACCACGAACGCGCTGGTCTACGAAGCTGCTCCAATCCCTTTTTATCCAACTTGTATTGGATATTTTGGTAGATGAAATCCCAAATCTTACCGCACGTATCTTCTGTAGAATTTCCTTTGAGCAATGGAGCAATGTGCGAAGTATCTGCAAGATACTTGTGTACCACTTTCTCCATAAGATCAACGGTATCTTGCACCTCACCATCTTTGATGATGATGCGATCACGCTCATCCGGTTTTGGAAAATACTTATCGTACTCCAAACCGCTACAAATAGGGCGAGGTCCTGAGGTGATCTCAACCTGATTTGTTATGCTACGGGTACTTTCCATTACAGAATTTTTTCAGGTTTAGATTGATAGAAAATCCCGTTAGCATAGGTAGAAAATGTCATTTCCATCGGAATACCCAACACTTGAAGCAAATTGGTCTGCTTGCCAGATTTATGCGCTGCGATGATCTCCGGTATCTTTTTCAAAATACCAACTACGAACGTGCCGATGACCGTCCAACCAAGAGTCAGCTCAATGGTGTCTATCTGAGAGACGTTGAGGGGCTCAATGGTGATTGTTTTATTTTCTGATGCGGACTGCGTTAAGAGCTTACCGTTGGTAGTGAGTGTTACTACAGGTTTTGTGATAGTAATACTATCGCGTGTCGGGTTATTGATGGATACTTCCGTTCTAAATGACATCCCCGTGAGACTTACCTTATGGATACGAGGATTCACAAGGCGTGTTGAAATGGAATCACTCACATTCTTCATTCGAAGAAGTTGAATAAGACCCAATGCGCCAGCACCGATCAATCCTATGCCCACAAGCTTATTCATCTACTTTGGGAGAGTTTTGATCGTTACTTTTGGACTTGAACTTAGAAGACAAGCGATCTAGGCCGAGCTTAACAAAATATCCTACCGTTGCCGAAGCAGCAGCGTAGAACATGACATTAGAAAGTGTTCCGAAACTGATAGCCATTAATACTGGCTTCGCCGTGATGGCCTTCACCACACCCCCGACCATGCCGGAAACTGTTGTAAATGTGCCTGTGTCTTGTGTGGGGTGCATAATTCTCGTCTGTTGAGGAGACAAGGTTCGGGATGATTTCTGGAACGTCCTTAGCGGATGTTTCTGATTGTTTCCTTTCGAAACTTTAGAAATCTTTCAGTTTGCGTAGATAGTAAACATCAAAAGTGAAGTAACCGACTGAGTTCAAAAAAACAAAACGGATAGCTCAATCAGTGTAAACATTTCAATCAAAAATGAATTTATTCTAGGGTTAAGCTTAATATGCTAGAGGCTATATTAGAAGCAATTATTAACGCTAACTACTTCAATTCAAGCAAAGCCGACAAAACTCATATTAAAGAACCTATGATTAAGGGCAAAAACCATAGAAACGTAACTATAATAACGATGGTAAAAGTCTATATTGAATATTTGAAATCTAGTCTAATTCGATAGCTCAATCTATTTTGATTTTAACCACCAAATTGAATAGTAAGTAAACGCCAATGATGGTAGGGGATTGCAGTGGAGAAGTTAGAAGAAGAGGGGGCTTACCTGAGGGTTTATTAACCTTCTCAGCCCCTGGGTGTTGAAAACTCTTTTTTTGAACCGTTAAACTTCTTGCTTAACTTTGCCCCAGAAATAAACACCATGTCAGATTTCAAGTCAATAGAACAGTTAAAAAAAGAAGCATTGGACAGCTATAATAACCTCCTTGCACAAAAAAAGGAGTTTGAAGTATTTCTGAGTAAATTGGGCATAACCGATTTTTATGACGAGCCCCCAGTAGTTTTTAAGCCTTCTAGGGATGCACAAGGAAATGAAGTAAGAAAGAAGACCTTCAATAGTATTGTAACGGAGGCGCTGAGAAGTGGTGACGTGCCAATGAGAACTATTTCCATTATGAAAGTGGTCAATGAAGCCGCAGGTAAGAAGTATGAAAGGAAAGAAACGGCTAGCAGGCTATCTATCGCCTCAAAAAAAGGTGAGGTAAAAATTTTCGAACATGATATTTCCGATCCATCTCAAAGGTATTGGTGGACTTTACCTGAGTGGTGGTCCGAGGGTAATCTAAACGAAAAATATGTTGAAAAAATATCCAACGAATTAAAAAAGGCATCTAGCGATGCCTCCTAAATTTCTTCGGATCGTGACCAAAAATGATTACCCAGTCAACCTTTGGTTAGTTGTGCCCGACGCAACCACGATTCAAGATTGCGGCTGAACGGACGATGTCAGAGCTTAGCAATGTACCGGTTCGCAAAACCGGTTATGGTCAGCCGCCGACAAACCCACACCTAGGTGTGGGTTTTGCGTTTCAAAGGTAGTTATTTTTTTATTTCAAGGCGCGATTTTCCTCTTTCTTTTATGCTCACGATCAAAAACCCTCAAAAGTTAGTTCAATTCAGAATGTTTCTATCTCATTCTAGGCTTGAAGATTTCTGGTTTTAAGCCCGTACTCTTTTTACGAATTTGATCTTTATCACCATCGATACCAGAATATGGAAAAATATTTTCTTGTAGAACCAAATTGCAGTAATTGAGTAATTAATACAGTTTTAGAATGCCAGGATTTCGTTACTAATAAGTAACAAAGTAATTTGATTCAGTAATTAGCCCCTTCTTTTGATAAGGCTTGCGTTGCAATTTCAAGGAGACGAGATCTTTTCTGATTTGGGATGCCTAAAAGATTAAATTTCTTCGTTAGGCATAAGATAAAAACACCTGAAAAAGAGCTTCTCCTTTCATTGAATCTCAAGAGAAAATTAAGATAACTTCTTAGAGGAAATAGAGATTTTGTTATTGTTTTATCTAGCTATGGTGAGATTTCATCAGAAAGCTTTGATGCTGGCATTTATGAAAAATTGTAGCCTTTAAGGGCTACCTAAGGCTTCAATTATAGTAGCAACTTGCTTAGGTGTTAGGATTTTCTGCCCTGGTCTAAAGTTATGTTTTTGTAGATTGAGGCTTAATTCAGCATTCAAGAGAATCCATCTTCTGAATTGCACACTAGCACTTTTCTTTGTCACATTCGGAAAGTATAGTTGAGCAAGTTCGCTATATCCGTAAGCTCTAATTTTAAACGTCTCTTCCATGCTACAAAGTTCAGAAATGAAAAAGGGAGAACACAAATTCTCCCTTTACCCTTAGCGCGTTTTTAAACGGCATTTTAGACATGATTGGAAACAGCCTTCGCTGTTAGCCGACCAATGCCAGCTTCGATTCCAATCTCAACGCGAGTAATTCCATGTCTTCGCCCACTTTCTGATCAACCACACGCGCGTAATGTTGGGTGCTTCGAAGATTCTTATGACCTAACATCTTACTTACAGTTTCTATCGGAACTCCATTCATAAGTGTTACGGTCGTTGCAAAGGTGTGTCTGGCTATGTGAAATGACAAGCATTTATGAATGCCGCAAATAGTTGCTATTTCTTTCAGGTAAGCATTCATCTTTTGATTGCTGATAACAGGAAGCACAGATTCATCATGTGAACCTCTTCTATCCGCGTACTTTTCAATGATTTGTTGAGCTACATCCAGCAGAGGTATGTTGGCGCGCACTCCTGTTTTCTGCCGCTTGGTTTTGATCCATAGTTTTCCATTGTTTCCACGCTCGAGTTCATTACGTTTCAATTTGTGAACATCGATGTAAGACAACCCTGTAAAACAAGAGAAAACAAATATGTCACGCACCTGCGCTAAGCGTTCAATTGAGAATTCCTTACTCATTAGGTCCTGAAGTTCTTGTTCATTTAAGTATGGTCGTTCAACTTCTTTCAAAGAGAGCTTTATTGCAGAAAATGGATCGTGCATCAACCATCCATTGTGCTGTGCTCGTTTAGTAATCTTTTTGAAATTCTGCATGTACTTAATGGCTGTGTTATAATTGCATCCCTTTTCCACTTTTAGAAAGTGCTCGAACCGTGATACAAGATGTCGGTCAATCAACTTCACCTGGATATCCTCGCATTTGTTTTGTCTTAATAGAAACTCCTTCATGTATTTCAAGCATGTGTTATACTTCTGAAAGTTGGCGTAGGAAGTTTCCTTTCCAATTAGCTCCTTGAGCTCGATGTTGTGTTCTTCCCAAACTTCAACGAGCATTTTACCTTTTGCCGAGTTGATGTTCAGAATGGCATCACGCAACAATTCTGGACTAAGCTCATCTCGAGTTGTGAGAAGTTCATTGTGTTTTTCGTAAGCCCTGACGCGAACTGCATCGATGTACTTGTTCATGGTCATTGCCTCATTTGATTTACCCTTGGCCAATCCCGCG
>JBKCOM010000196.1:0-6593 GCA_046309775.1 Flavobacteriales bacterium | reverse complement strand
ATCTTTGCCCCCTCTTAAGCGGGCGTGGCGAAATTGGTAGACGCACTAGACTTAGGATCTAGCGCCGCGAGGCATGGGGGTTCGAGTCCCTCCGCCCGCACGATAAACCGATTGAAAGATCGGTTTTTTCTTTTTAGAGTGATACTGAAATAGATCGTATTGCGAAAACGCTCCCTGCTACTCCTCCATTCATCTCCATCCTCCATTCATCTCCATCCACCATTCATTCTCATTCTCATTGTGATTCTGATTCTAAAACGGTTACCGCATTCGCGTAGCTGACTACCGAATTATATACGATATTTTTGATAATAAGCTCATCCGCGATAAAGATCAAGACCGCGCTTCCCTCGTGGCCCAAGTCACCCCATCTGACAATGGTCACTTTCAAGAAATTAATAGAGGAATCGTGAGGTGAACGCAACGAGGAATTTCTTGAGTCTTAATTTCCAGAATTTCGGCCTCTTATAGCTTTGTACTCAGCCTTTCCTAGAGGTCTATCGATAAGGTACATCTTTGGCCTCCCCACGAATGCTCCCGTAGTAACAAGGCATCTGATATAATACTCTTTGCCAGGTTCTATCAAAATGGGCAGCGAATATTCTGATTCAGTAGCAGCCCTGAGCTTTAGGTTCCCTGCTTGTTTTACAATGATTTCATGTTTTGAGTTGTTCTTAACTCTGCATAAAAGTGAATCCCCAAGATAAAGATTGAATCCTACGAGTGCTCCTTGTCCTGATTCTCTGTAAATGTACAATTTGGCGTAATCCCATGTGCTGTCAACCACTGCGGTTTGTTCCTCAATTAGTTTCTGAATAATGTTCGAATCCAATTTATAAATCTCAGCCGTTAGTCTATCACATGTACTGCCTCCATTCGGTTTTGTATGTTTTACTATTCTCAATGCATTACCACCTGCTTCGCGCGCAGCTGCTCTCGCATGTTCAATGGCAACATCCCATCCGCAGTCAACCGAAAAGCCAGAATCACCAACTCTTACAGTTCCAATCTTTTGTGCTCCATCAGGTAAAGGTTGATTTTTTTCTAAGAGCACAACCGTTTCATGATAGCTCAACGGTTCATGAAGGACGGAGATTTTCGCTTTCACTTTTGGGGCACAAGAAAAATATGCGAAAGCGATAAGCAGAAATATAGTTTTTTTCATGCTGTACTGAAAATAGTGTGGTAAGAATTTTATTCGTCTTTTAAATTATTATAAAAACTCATCAATTCGTATAGCTATTTGTACTATCCGGCTTTGGTGAGAATTTCTTGAAGTGATACAACGTTTCAAATTCTCGATCCTTTTTGGGTTTACAAGAACGGTATGATTTGGTCATTTTGAACGTTGTGTCATTTAATATTATACCTTCAGTGGTGTATGCCTCAAAAGGTCCTGTGTTTGGTTTCCAAAGCTCATTTTTAATAGTTGTACCGTTGATAATAAATCTACCCCAATAATATTTTCGTTTTATCGCATGATTGTAAAAAATTCCATTCGCAAATTCCTGTTCTGATGAATATAAATTTTCTGAAGATATGAAAGGTGATTTCAAAACAGTTCCATTTCTATATAAAAAATAGATTTGATAGTCATTGTCTGAATAGCTATAAAAGTAGCCATCCATTCTTAATTGATCACCATCGTAATTCTGTTTTGGTAGCGTCAAATCATCGTCCCAGCGTTCTCCACGACAAGAAATAAATGAAACTAAAGAAGCAATCAGTATTGATTTCATAAGTATTTTCATTGTAAAAGAAATTATCAATAAAGTGTATATGAACTAGAACCAAATGAAAAATGAAAAGTATTGGGATGTTCTTCAGGCATTTGACGGAATCTCGGCACGCCGATAGTATCATGGACTAAAACATTCTGAATGGTGTGCCTTATTCTCTCAGAGTTAATTCCAATCTTAAAGTTTCCGAATCCAAAATACCCAATACCTGCTCGGTATTTATCGGGGTCACTTCCATTCTTTGAATAATAGTAGTCTTTACCATCAATCTTTTCACTTGGTCTCCATTCATCCCCAAATTTCGCATCCGGATCACCAGTAAACATGGTCACACCCATATTAAACTTTCCATAGCCCAGCTGTTGAGCCGCAGTTCTGAAGCGATCACCCTTGTCTGCAAAGGGCATTTGATCATTTTCATATCTAAAATGAAAACCGCTTTCCTTTCCGATACGCGCATTTGCTGTTGTTTGACTAGTCTCTCCACTTTCAAATCGAGTCACATTGTACTGAAACCAGTTCCCCGAACCAAAATTAGGATCCTTTCCGATACCTAAGGTAAAACCCGTTCTAAATTCCGTTCCAGATGTACCGCTCCAACTTGATGAATAATGTGTCACACCAACCCTCATACCTAAAGTAAAAGGACCTATACCAACGCCTGCTGTAACGTTGAACCCAGCACCTACTTGCTCAGTACCAAGCCTGTAATCTGGTGAAATCGTAATACTACCCATCCCATGAGCGAAACCATACCCAATAGCCGCACCTATTACTGCCCCCGCAAACATATGAGATAATGTTTCTGGGTCATTATAATCCCACTCAATAGGGTTCATAGAATCGTTTGTCATGGTGCCGCCAATATACGCACCAATTATAGCCCCTACAACCATAGCAGTAACAACCACTCTTCCATCAGGATCAATACTGACCATCGGGCTATTCCCCATTGCTAAATATGGATTCGCAAACTGCGCCGCAGGATCAGGGACTAACCAACGGCCTGTGGTGGCGTCATACATGCGTGCATGAAAGTCATGCAACTCCAGACCACGACCATCAGAAAATTCTGCAAATTGGAATTCTTTATCTTGATAGGTATGATCATGCAACCCTTCTTCGGTGCCCGGCAACTTCGGGTTCTCCCACGTCAATCCGAAAGGATAGTAGTTATAGGTGACTCTTACTTTAGGTTTCCATCTTCGAATAATAAGGTTATCAAAATTTACATGAGTTTCACTTTGATTCGTAACATACACATAAAAGTAACCATCCGTTCTAAAGATAATATCTTGCTTGCTTAGTTGGCCTAAAGTATTCGCATCAGTTACCTGAATTTTACCACTATTACGCGGATCGAGCATCATATTTTTATCAAAGCTCATGTAAACGATATACGCACGAGGCTTTTGTAAATCAATATCATTGAATGAGTTCGCTAGGAAATTACTTAAGTTTCCAAATTGATCACCAGAAACATTATTGAGCAATGCCATTCCAGCCTCTGGACCATTTGGAATAATACCTGCACTGGCCATTCCTAGATTAAACAAAGTGCCCGCTAAAATCTCAGTCAAATCTGTAAGCGGCGCACCGGGCGCTTCGGTGTACCAATATTTAGTACTTAAATCCACCTTCTCGCCTTTCTTTACTGCAATAACCTTCGCAGGACCAATAATCTTGCCTGTAAGCTTACTCAATTCACTTACTTTCTGATTATTTGGATCAGCAGGATCGTAGGGATACAGGTAAGGCTTATCTTTCTCTGTGGCAGTGACGTTATCAAAGCTCGCATCCTCTAGCATTCTTCTCGCAAGTTCTACTGTCACCCTTTCTGATTCCAATTCACTATTCTCTTCGGTAATAACAGCTCTTACATTACCTAGATGATCTTTCAAGTAATAGTCATAATGCCATTCCGAACTATTCGCTGTACCACTTGCTGGTCGTGCTATTCCCTCAGAGGTCTCCAAATGAGTAATGGTATTATTGGTGTATTCTATCCCACCGAAATAATATGTGATATTTGACCCTACTTGCTTTGCCAATTTTACTCCTGTAGCATCCCAAATAAACTTCACCTCTTCTGTTCCGTATTTTGCTTTCTCCAACAAATCCAAATGATTATAGCTAAACTCTAATCCTTTGTTTTCATCTTTTGTTAAGCGACCCTCTTGGTCATAAAAATAATCTGTTGCACTTGTATTTCCGTCTACAAAATGAGAGAATGGATTTGAGAAAGTATTGGAGATCCAACCTGTCGACGCCGCATCGCTAATAGATTTTAATTTATTCGAATGCTCGAAATAATTATAGGTGAGGATGTCCATGTTAATTGGATTCAGCGCGTTTGTTGGAAGCACTATTCCCTCCTCATTCTTTCCCCTGCTTCTATACATTGAGATAATATTACCATTGGAATCATAACTCACGCGTTCATCCCAGTGATTCATCCTTGTATTATAGTTATCAATGAAGTCATCATGACTTGCTGCATAGTATGCTCCCGTCATTTGTCCCAAGTCATCATATCTAAATACATAACTGTGGCCCCCCATTTGGTTCGGATCTTCACCTGTGACATTTGTTTTCCATTTTACAGCAGAAATATTTCCTCCAAACTGCGCAATGGCCTGCATCGTATTGCTGTAATAATTTTCAACATCGTTGTAAATGATCTCTTGACCGAAAACATCCCAACTCTCAAGATTATCGCCATCGTTAGATAAATCCGCATTGTTTATTTTCTTGAGCCAACCTCTCTCATTATACCGATAATCCACAACTTGCATTCCTGTATTCGCAGCACCTGCTATGTGTAAGTGCTTTTTGACTACTTGTCCAAGGGCATTATAGATTAACTTACTTAAAACAATTTCCTCATCATTATTGATCTTCTGTTTTGTTATCGTCGGTCGACCGGCATGATCATATTCAAATTTGTTCACTACGTGAATGCCCTCACTAGCTCCACTGTTACGCTTAAAATATCGACGTGATTCAGTAAGAGCACCAGTATAGTCATATAGATTTGTTATCTTATCTAAGCCTCCTAGAATATTCTCGCTAAACTGTACTGCAGATCTTCCAAAGACATCATAATAACTAACACTTACTAAAAAGTTATTTGTACCATCCAGCACCTTAACACGAGAGCCAGTGGTTATGCCCTTTGTTCGTTTTGATTGAGCAACAGGGACTGTAGTTGCAAATGAATACGTGAACCCGTTGATATCGAAGTCATAGTTGTCATAAAACGTTTCTGTTAGAATTTCCAAATTGGTATTTGGGAAAGTTTCATTGGTATAAACATTAGAAATATTTCCCGTCCGGTCTTCTGAGACAATAGCTCCATAATAAGCGAGCGTTTGAAGCTGTTCCCTCGTCGAAGTGCTAGTATAAGTACCAGTCTGAATTGGACGGCCCAATTTGTCATACTTTACAAAGTTCCACTGATTGCCCGCAGCACTTTGACTTGGTGATTTGGAAAGAACAACCTGACCCAGTTTATTATAAACATAAAAACTCCACCCTTCACCAGGTTTCTTTTTAGCAATTACATTTCCAAATTTGTCAAATCGACTTGAAGTCATATATCCATCGAATATGCCATAATTTACTCCGCCTGCGAGAGCAGAGAATTGTTGGTTGGCCCCCATTGCCAAGCTAGCTATGGCTGGGATTTCGTAAATTAGATTACCAAAATCATCGTAAACAAAGTAAACATCAAGTCTTCTGAGTGTTGGACCGCCACCAAGGGGTGTAGCTGTGTTATTATCAGAAATTCGGCCTGTACCCAAATGATTAAAGCTTGGTGAATCTATTGACCCACTCATCAATGCAAACGTTCGCTTACAGATCAACTTCCCATAGACATCGGTGAACTCCCAAAAAGAAGCTCCGCTTTCGTTGACGACAAGTTTCTTTTGTAACGAGTTCTCGGGGTAGTAAACCACTGCACCAGAGTTCATCGCAGAGCCGCCTGCTTCGGTAGGTTGCCATAACAATACTTCATTGGGATCATTAAATAGATGCCTTACTCGTGTAGTATGTTCACTTCCAATTTGCCATGCCTCTCCAACGTTTCCTTGCTCTAAAACTCTATTTAAAGGACTGTTCTCAAAAACTGTTTCTGAAAAAGGAAAATCTGTATGCGCGACGTACAATTCAGATTGATAAAACTGACTTTGAAGACCTACTGGATTTTCTATATAGTTTCCATTATTGTTGTTTTGACTAGCAAAGGGTAAATAAGCCCTCGCCTCTCTTCCGATTCCATCAAAGACATGAAATGAAACTAAATCATTAGCCGAGTTGCCGCTTTGTCTGACAGCAAGTGTCTGGATATTCCGTCCAAATCCATCATAATATTGCTTCGTCACTCTAAGTCTTGGGTCAGAAGGGTTTGCATTTAGTATTTCAGAAGCTGTCATGCCTTGCTCAAGTACAACTGCTTCCGACATCCAACTGCGGTCTGACGGATTGCTTAAATCCCGATCATGATAGGTAGTCTTACTAAGAATTTGAAGTCTGTCATCCAACTTCCATTCAGGCCTTCTCCACTCGTCATAAAGCAAGGTGCTCACAAAATTATTCACGTCACATTCATTGCGCATTGTGCCGTCCAAATTGTACGAGGCCGAGTTCATTTGAGCATCATAAGGATAAACCCTTAACTCATCGATCAAGATGGATGAGTTACCGCTGATTTGTGGAGAATCCGATCAAATAGACCCCACTTTTCTGGTTTAAAGTGACCCCAGTATTCCGGACTAAAGTGACCCCACTTTTCCGGAGCAAATTGACCCCACTTGGAGAGGGATAAATAGGCGTTGTTGGACGGCGCTCTTT
>JBKCOM010000195.1:0-5605 GCA_046309775.1 Flavobacteriales bacterium | reverse complement strand
GCCTTGATCGGAACTTGAATTTTCTAGTTCCTTCATTGCCTCCATAGCAGCAGGGTCGTTGCTCAACTCGGCTGCTAGTGCCTCTGGATCAATTTTCTCATTCGCACCGATAAGACCAGACTTTTTGAGAATATCAACCGTAGCGATGATGATAGGAGCTGCCGCTGCAATTGTCGCTGCCGTAGCTGGATCACCGAGGCCGTTGAATCCTGACTCAACCATACCATTGAGATTACCTGCCTTGCCTTTTAGAATCGCGTTCTTCAATGCTTCACGCTTTCCTTGGAGTTTATCTGCAAAAAGCCTTTCAACCTTTGCTAAAGCATCCTTGCTCTTGTTCCATTCAGCTTCACTAACTCCCTTAGCAGCCGCTTGCTCTTTTGATGCATAGCCCCATTTTAGTTTTGAGGCCATTTTATGAAGGTTAAGCTTCATGGCCACTAGAAACCCTCCGCGCCCAGCTATGGACAAAGGATTAAAGCGAACAACTGCTTTTGCAGCCTTCTTGATTCCTTTTCCAACGTCCTTTACAGCAGCTTTTACTCCTTTGAAAAAGCCTTTCTTGCCCGGACCACTGAGAACGAATTCGTCAGAATCGAACACATCGTCGCCCAGGCCCGAAAAGCCGTTTCGCTGATTGAGTTGCTCCTCGTTTTTTTCGAGAATGGAAAGAGCATAATCGCGTTTATCTGTATTCCAATATTGGATCGCGTAGTCAAGCATTTTTAGTAAAGCCTGAGGATCATCTATGGATGAAACCATACGAGGATTCTTGCGAATGCTATTGCGCGTATCAACGAGATGTTGATAGAGCTTATTCAGCTCTGCTTTTTTGTTAGGCGTAGCACCTAGGTCTGGTCCTGTTAGTCCGGGAGCGAGTACTGCATTTTCGAGGTCGCTGCCTGTTCCGCTAAGAACAGCTACGTTGATTCCATTTAAGCTCATAGGGTAATCCATTTTTTCTGAATAAGGCTTCTCATAATCAAACTGAGAAACAACTGCATCAATCGTGTAATGCTTCCCTTTGCCATCAGGTACAATCAAATACACATGCTGCCAGTGATCTGCTGAATACTTTGTGATGCGAAAACTGTGGGGAACTTTCAAATTGGTGAGCACACTTGACGCGAAAATGCTCATGCAATCACAGTCTACTCCAGTCTTTCTTTCCGACCACGAACGCGCTGGTCTACGAAGCTGCTCCAATCCCTTTTTATCCAACTTGTACTGGATATTTTGGTAGATGAAATCCCAAATCTTATGGCAAGTATCTCCTGTAGAGTTTCCTTTGAGCAATGGAGCAATGCGCGAAGTATCTACAAGATACTTGTGTACTACTTTCTCCATGAGATCAACGGTATCTTGCACCTCACCATCTTTGATGATGATGCGATCACGCTCATCCGGTTTTGGAAAATACTTATCGTACTCCAAACCGCTACGAATAGGGCGAGGTCCTGAGGTGATCTCAACCTGATTTGTTATGCTACGGGTACTTTCCATTACAGAATTTTTTCAGGTTTAGATTGATAGAAAATTCCGTTGGCATAGGTGGAAAATGTCATTTCCATCGGAATACCCAATACTTGAAGCAAATTGGTTTGTTTACCCGATTTGTGCGCTGCAATTATTTCTGGTATCTTTTTCAAAATACCAACTACGAACGTGCCGATGACCGTCCAACCAAGAGTCAGCTCAATGGTGTCTATCTGAGAGACGTTGAGGGGCTCTATGGTGATTGTTTTATTTTCTGATGCGGACTGCGTTAAGAGCTTACCGTTGGTAGTGAGTGTTACTACAGGCTTTGTGATAGTAATACTATCGCGAGTCGGGTTGTTGATTGATACTTCCGTTCTAAATGACATCCCCGTGAGACTTACCTTATGGATACGAGGATTCACAAGGCGTGTTGAAATGGAATCACTCACATTCTTCATTCGAAGAAGTTGAATAAGACCAAATGCGCCAGCACCGATCAATCCTATGCCCACAAGCTTATTCATCTACTTTGGGAGAGTTTTGATCGTTACTTTTCGTCTTGAACTTAGAAGACAAGCGATCAAGGCCGAGCTTGACAAAATATCCTACCGTTGCAGAAGCAGCGGCGTAAAACATAACATTAGAAAGTGTTCCGAAACTGATAGCCATTAGTACTGGCTTTGCCGTGATGGCCTTCACCACACCCCCGACCATGCCGGAAACTGTTGTAAATGTGCCTGTGTCTTGTGTGGGGTGCATAATTCTCGTCTGTTGAGGAGACAAGATTCGGGACACTCTTGGAAATGAAGTTTCCGTTTGTTTCTATCCACGGATTTATCATTTCTAAAGACTCTTTCTAATTCCATTAATACCGAATTTCTGCAATCTGACTATTGTGCGATTTACAGAAGAGCACACTTTAGTTCCTAACTACAAATCTTTTCTGGTTCGAAGTTATCAGCAGTGGTTCACTTTATATACTTATCAGAGAAATGATAGTATTCTAAATTCATTTTTTTCAACAAACGGTGAAGCTTTAAAAACTTCTAGTAGTTTTCAGCGTTGAATAACATCTGTTAAAGTCAGCTATCATTTGATGTAAAATGTGAATGCACAAAATTAGTCCTCTATATCCGACGAACTTAATGAATAACTTCTAAAACATATTCTTTCTAAATATGAACTCATCAGAAATTCTTACATCTACACTTATAGCCTCAGTTGTTTCTGTTCTCATCAACTTTGGAGTATCCAGAATTCTGAAAAAAATTGATTTTAAACATGAGTATTACAAAAAAGTAATTGATAAGAGAATAGCCGTTTACGATTGCATTGAAGATCAAATAATGATTTTGAAATTATCGGTAATTGATGTGAGAGATCTAAAGGTCTATCATAGAATCTTTTCCTTAGGAGAAAAACTCTATGAAGAATCAACGGAGCCCATAAGCAAAGCGAGTTTGAATAGTCTTTGGATCAATTTAGAAACAAGAGAAAAAGTTCTTGAATTAAAAAATTTGCTTAATGAAGCCTTCCTTGAAGGAATTTATGACGACAAAGCTTTAATTAGTTATGGCAAAAAGCATTACGAAAAGATTTATACTTTGAGAGATGAAATTGAAGTTCTTATACAGAAAGATATTCTTGAACTATATGACTTTTCTAAGCTTAAAGTAAAAGTTGATCCCAATCCAACAAGGCAGGGATTTCTAAAATAGTACTAGCGATTCTACTAACTTTTAAATCATGAGATACGCACTAAATTCCATTGGTGAAAAAATTGAAGTCACTTATTCTCGAGAAGAAGCTATTTGTCCTGACTGCAACTCTAAAGTTTTTGGCAGATATGGACTCATCAAACCTAAGCATTGGAGTCATGCAAAAACTGCTGATTGCGACAAATGGCATGAGCCGATCACTCAATGGCATATCGATTGGCAGAACAAATTTGATAAAGAGTATCAAGAGATTCGAATGACAGATAATATAACAGGGGAGATGCATAGAGCTGATGTGAAACTACCTAATGGCACAGTTATCGAGATTCAGAATTCCCCAATTAAACCGGAAGAGATTGAAAAAAGGGAATCCTTCTATGGTCGAGAGAATATGATTTGGATTATAAATGGAAGGAATCTACTGCAACATTGCAAATTGTTTTTCATATTTATTCCTACTCGAAATTGTCTTCAAATATCAATCGCAGACCACCTTCCTTGTCTTCAAGAGTATGACATGGATGAATTCAGATTAAGCGTAATGAAGACTCCGGAATTTATCCAAATTAGAGAGATTGATAAAAGTTGTAAGATAAACATCGAGAACGGTAGTTACTTAAACATTGATTTCCAAATCAACAGAGATTTAAGAGATATGGTTTATTTCCTGCAGCGAAGTGTTCGTGAATTATTCATCTCTCAATTTGGGTTTGATAAATTGAACTTTTATTTAGAGAATTTTCAGATTTCTTATGACTATAATCTAACTGATAAGTTTGAGTCAATAAGACTCGATAAGAAGCATTGGAGAAAATTTTTGGACTATATGAGCTTTCCAGTTTTTATTGATAATCTTGCTGGTTTGAAGAGTGATTACATCTACTATCTTCACGGTAATCAAATCATTTCAAAAAGTGCGCTTGTAGATCAGATTCTTCTCAATAAGAATTGGGCAAACATAAAATATTGATATAATTCTAATTTTTAGTAGTCAATGTTGGATTAAGGCTTTCCTAGTATTTCTGTAATGATTTGAACTTGTTTTGGAGTCAGCAATCTTTGCCCTGGCTTAAATCCTGTCTCTAAAAGTTCGAATTCTAACTTCTTGTTCAGGACTATCCAGCGGCGAAGCTGAACGCTCGCACTTTTCTTCGTCACATTCGGAAAATACAACTGTGCTAACTCACTGTATCCGTATGCTCTAATTTTAAAAGTTTCTTCCATGTTGCAAAGTTCAGAAATGAAAAAGGGAGAACACAAATTCTCCCTTTACCCTTAGCGCGTCTTTAAACGGCATTTTAGACATGATTGGAAACAGTCGTCGCTGTTAGCCGACCAATGCCAACTTCGATTCCAACTTCAACGCGAGTAATTCCATGTCTTCGCCCACTTTCTGGTCAACCACACGCGCGTAATGTTGGGTGCTTCGAAGATTCTTGTGACCTAACATCTTGCTTACAGTTTCTATCGGAACTCCATTCATAAGCGTTACAGTCGTTGCAAAGGTGTGTCTGGCTATGTGAAATGACAAGCATTTATGAATGCCGCAAATAGTTGCTATTTCTTTCAGGTAAGCATTCATCTTTTGATTGCTGATAACGGGAAGCACGGATTCATCATTTGAACCTCTTCTATCCGCGTACTTCTCAATGATTTGTTGAGCTACATCTAGCAGAGGTATGTTGGCTCGTACGCCTGTTTTCTGACGTTTAGTTTTGATCCAAATTTTTCCGTTGTTTCCACGCTCAAGTTCATTGCGTTTCAACTTGTGAACATCGATGTAAGACAACCCCGTAAAACAAGAGAAAACAAAGATGTCACGTACCTGCGCTAAACGCTCTATTGAGAATTCCTTACTCATAAGGTCCTGAAGTTCTTGCTCATTTAAGTATGGTCGTTCAACTTCTTTCAAAGAGAGCTTTATGGCAGAGAATGGATCGTGCATCAACCATCCATTATGCTGTGCTCGTTTAGTAATCTTTTTGAAATTCTGCATGTACTTAATGGCTGTGTTGTAATTGCATCCCTTTTCCACTTTTAGAAAGTGCTCGAACCGTGATACAAGATGTCGGTCAATCAACTTCACCTGGATATCCTCGCATTTGTTTTGTCTTACTAGAAACTCCTTCATGTATTTCAAGCATGTGTTATACTTCTGAAAGTTGGCGTAGGAAGTTTCCTTTCCAATTAGCTCCTTGAGCTCGATGTTGTGTTCTTCCCAAACTTCAACGAGCATTTTACCCTTTGCCGAGTTGATGTTAAGAATAGCATCACGCAACAATTCTGGACTAAGCTCATCTCGAGTTGTGAGAAGTTCATTGTGTTTTTCGTAAGCCCTGACGCGAACTGCATCGATGTACTTGTTCATGGTCATTGCCTCATTTGATTTACCCTTGGCCAATCCCGCG
>JBKCOM010000194.1:0-25852 GCA_046309775.1 Flavobacteriales bacterium | reverse complement strand
GCTTTCATCGCGACGCATCTCTTCTGACATCGCTTCACAAATTGCCTCTCTGAACTGAATTTCTCTCATGTTGTTATAAATGTGGGTGCGAAAATAAGCATTCGTAATTACTTTCGCATCCCGAATACATAAAAAGCATTTCAATGAAAATACTCGTATGTATCAGCAAAGCACCTGATACCACCTCAAAAATCGCCTTCACCGAAGGAAACACGAAGTTCGATGAGAATGGCGTGCAGTTTATTGTAAACCCATATGATGAGTGGTATGCACTCGTTAGGGCTTTGGAAATCAAAGAAGCACAGGGCGGAAACGTGACTATCTTATCAGTAGGCGCCGCCGATTATGAGCCTGTTATTCGCAAGGCCTTGGCTATCGGTGCCGACGATGCAGTGCGTATTGATGCCCCTGAAAGTGATTCGTTGTATGTCGCTAAACAAATAGCGGCTTATGCGAAAGACAAAGGCTTTGACATTATCATGTGTGGAAAAGAAACCATCAATTATAATGGATCTGTAGTTCCTGGGATGATTGCAGAATTGTTGGATATTCCATATGTTCCACTTGCAACGAAGTTGGATGTAGCCGGCGGAGTATCAACGATTCACCGCGAAATCGCTGGTGGCGAAGAAGTGGTGGAAGTAAGCGGACCTTATGTTTTGAGCGCAGCTAAAGGAATGGCGGAGCAACGTATTCCAAACATGCGCGGAATTATGGCAGCGCGCACCAAGCCATTGAACGTGGTGCCAGCTGCAGCCGTTGAGACTTCAACAGAAGTTAAAGCATACAGTCTACCTGCTGCAAAAGGAGCTTGCAAGTATATCGACGTTGAAAATGCCGGTGACTTGATTCGCATCCTTCACGAAGAAGCTAAAGTGATTTAACCAAAAAAAAATTAAAGAGATGTCAGTATTAATATTTGCCGATAATCATCACGGAAAATTTCCAAAAAGCAGTTTAGAAGCCGTTAGTTATGGCGCACAACTCGCTGAAAAACTCGGAGTAAAAGCCACAGCTCTTACCATTGGTGCCATCAACGGCGACGGAGGATTGGGAAATGCTGGAGCTAGTAAAGTACTCAATGCAGCTTCTGTGAATACCACAGATTCTCAACAACTCACTCGTTTGGTGATAGCAGCCGCAGCTCAAGAAGGAGCATCTATCATCATTTTCACACACGATATTTCAGGAAAACTCATTGCGCCTCGTGTAGCAGCGCGCATGGACGCAGGATTGGTACCTGGCGCTATTGCATTGCCTGAAACAAATGGCGGTTTTACTGTTAGAAAAAATGTATTTTCAGGAAAGGCCTTTGCAGATATCGAACTGAAGACAGCCAATAAAGTAATCAGTGTTTTACCTAATTCAATTGGCGTCTTAAGCACAGGAAATGCAGCTCCAGTAGAAGCTTTCAATGCAGACCTTGGAGCGTCTGGAATAAAAGTTAAAGAAGTTAAGAGCGAAGAAAAAGAAGGAGAAATTCCACTTCCAGAAGCAGAACTTGTTGTTTCTGCAGGTCGAGGATTGAAAGGCCCTGAGCACTGGGGCATTATCGAAGAACTTGCAAAGTCTCTCGGAGCAGCCACTGCATGTTCACGTCCAGTTTCGGATATTGGCTGGCGCCCTCACCACGAGCACGTAGGACAAACAGGTATTACTATTCGTCCTAATCTCTATATCGCGGTAGGAATTAGTGGTGCCATTCAGCACCTCGCGGGTGTCAACGGTTCTAAGACCATTGTGGTAATTAATAAAGACCCAGAAGCACCGTTTTTCAAAGCAGCCGACTACGGAATCGTTGGCGATGCATTCGAAGTGGTGCCAAAACTTATTGAAGCAGCAAAGCAATTCAGCGCTTCTAAATAAAATTTCAAGCTTAAAAGAGATGCCTTTAGACCTGAGGCATCTCTTTTTTTTGTTTAATGAAACATTCATTACTAAATTCGTAAAGAAGACAACAGCAACTCGAAAGTTGTCTATTGAACTTATGGGCAAAATTGAATTACAGATCGCCGACATCGCGCCCAGCGGCAGCACCAGTGGGGCCTACGCGATGATTTTAGCAGAAGTGGATGGAAACCGACGACTTCCGATAGTAATTGGAGGAGTGGAGGCGCAGGCCATCGCCATAGAATTGGAAAAGATGCAGCCGAGTAGGCCTCTCACCCATGATTTGTTCAGATCGCTTGCTCATGGCTTCGATATTGACATCGAAGAAGTCTTGATATATAATCTCATGGAGGGAATCTTTTTCGCTAAACTCATTGCACGTATGGGTAATCGGGTGGCGGAAATTGACGCCCGCACTAGTGATGCTGTTGCAATAGCTGTTAGATTCAATTGTCCTGTATTTTGTGAAGAATTCATTCTTCAACAAGCGGGCATTAATCCCGAAGAAGCCTCTGGAGCGGAGTCCGATGCAAGTATCGACGAACAAATGGAGGAAATTTTTAGCGAAGAAGAACCATCTGACTTGTCAATTGATGAGCTACAAAAACAGCTAGATCAAGCATTGGAGCGCGAAGAATATGAAAAAGCAAGTAGAATTCGCGACGAGATCAACCGCAGAAAAGCCTAAGGAGAAAAATTCCTTAGTACATTGCCGCTTCCTTTAACCAAACAAAACGATGGAGAGATTTCATGGCGTTCTTGGGATATTGCTTATCCTCGGTATTGCATTCGCATTTTCGAATAATAGAAAAAAAATCAACTATCGCCTGGTCGTTTCAGGCATCTTGCTTCAAATCATTATCGCTGTTTTAATCTTAAAACTCCAGCCTGTTACTTGGTTTTTTCAGCAGGTAGGACATGGAATGGAAGCGATTGAGAAGTTTGCCCGCAGCGGCGCCGCTTTTGTCTTTGGCGGAATTATGGTTGACACTCCAAATGGAATTAAAAATTTTGCTGAAAGTGGTTTTGTCTTCGCATTCAGCGTCACTGCCACCATTATCCTTGTAACTGTATTAGTCGCCTTGCTTTATCACATCGGCTTGATGCAACGCGTAGTGGCAATTATTGCTCGTGCTATGAATTTCATCATGCGGGTGAGTGGAGCCGAGGCTTTGAGCAACGTGGCCAGCGCATTTGTAGGACAAGTAGAAGCGCAGGTAATGATTCGTCCCTATTTGAAAGGGATGACCAAGAGCGAATTGCTCGCGAGCATGAGCGGGAGTTTGGCATGCATTGCAGGTGGAATATTGATTGTCTATGCAAACATGGGAGCGAAGGCAGAATATCTTATCGCCGCTAGTCTTATGGCCGCCCCCGGTGCCCTCGTGATTTCTAAAATTGTTTTTCCTGAAACAGAAGAAAGCGAAACGATGGGCAAAGTGAAGCTTGAGGTGAAATCATCTTACAGCAATCTCATCGATGCGATAAGCCATGGTGCTGCAGATGGAATGAAAATTTCTCTCAACGTTATAGCAATGTTGATTGGATTCATTGCTTTGGTATCGCTCATCAACTCAGGCTTGGGGTTGATAAGTCCTGAGTTGAGCTTGGATGTCATCTTTGCAAAATTGTTCTATCCAATCGCTTGGGCGATGGGCATTCCAATGGCAGACGTTTCAAACGCGGCCACGCTTTTAGGACAAAAGTTGACCATCAATGAATTTGTCGCCTTTAAAAACCTTACATCTTCTGCAACACCATTGATCACCACAGAAAAAGGTTTGGTGATTGTAAGCATTGCTATTTGCGGCTTTGCCAACTTCAGTAGCGTAGGGATGCAGATTGGTGGTATTGGTGAACTTGCTCCAGAGCGTCGAAAAGATTTGGCCAAATTGGGAATGCGCGCCTTGTTATGCGGTACCCTTGCTTCGTATCTTTCGGCCACATTAGCGGGTATCATTCACTGATAAAAATAACATGGCAAAAGTTGGAATCATAATGGGTAGCAAGAGTGATCTTGCAATCATGCAAGAGGCAGCAACCGTTCTGGGTGAACTAGGTGTTGAATATGAAATGACAGTGGTAAGCGCCCATCGCACCCCAGATAGAATGTTTGATTATGCAAAGAGCGCAGTATCACGTGGGCTCAAAGTTATCATTGCTGGTGCCGGTGGTGCAGCACACTTGCCGGGTATGACCGCTTCTCTCACTCCCCTACCAGTAATTGGTGTTCCCATACACTCCTCGAATAGCATCGATGGTTGGGATAGTGTGCTCAGCATACTACAGATGCCAGCTGGTGTTCCGGTGGCTACTGTCGCCTTGGATGGTGCGCGCAACGCAGGAATTCTTGCCGCTCAAATTGTTGCTGCGGGGGATGATGATTTGCTAAAGCGCATTGCCATTTTCAAAGAAAATTTGAAAGAGAAAGTAATGCAAAGCCTCGATGCTAACGGTAATATTCGTTCTTAAGAAAAAGATATGTTGACGATTGATCCAAAAGAATTGACTGTACCTGCGCTTCACGCATACCTGCTCGGAGCCGTGGCGCCCCGTCCTATCGCGTTTGCCAGCACTCTAGATGAAGAAGGCAATCCGAATTTATCTCCATTTAGTTTTTTCAATGTATTTAGTTCTAACCCTCCGATATTGATTTTTTCACCCGCTCGTAGGGGCCGCGATAATACCACCAAACACACTTTTGAAAATGCGAAAGTAGTGCGTGAGTGTGTCATTAATATCGTGAATTACGATATCGTGCAGCAAATGTCTTTATCGAGTGTAGAGTATCCAAAAGGTGTCAACGAATTTATTAAAGCAGGCCTTACACCACTAGCTAGTGATGTAGTTAAACCTTTTCGTGTAAAGGAATCACCTGTTCAGATTGAATGTAAAATCAATGACGTCATCGAACTGGGAACCAAAGGTGGCGCGGGAAATCTCGTTATTTGCGAAGTAGTTAGAATGCACATTGATGAAAAGATTTTAGATGAAAAAGGAAATATCGATCCTTTTAAAATAGATCAAGTGGCACGTCTTGGAGGCGACTGGTATGCACGTGTGAGACCAGGATTGTTTGAAGTAGCAAAACCAAATGTAAAAATTGGAATTGGTGTGGATCAAATACCTAGTGATATTCGATTTTCAAAAATATTGACGGGTAATCATCTTGGACAATTGGGTAATGTGGAAATACTCCCCGATGAAACAAGCGTAAATGAATATAAATTGACTGAGCTTGCTGACTTATTTATAGAATTTGAAAATGATCAAGCAAGCTTAGAAATTGAATTACATAAGCGAGCTGCGACGCTTTTGGACGCAGGAGATGTGCAACAAGCGTGGTTAACACTACTAACGTTTAACAATTAAGAAAATGGAATTAGAAGGAAAAATAAAAGCCGTATTTGAAGAAAAAGTATTGAACGGCGGTTTTACAAAAAGAGAATTTGTAGTTACTACTGAGGAGCGTTATCCTCAACACATCATGTTTGAATTGTTGAAGGAAAAAACTTCGATTATTCAAGGATTCAACGTGGGTGATAGTGTTCGTGTATCATTTGACATCCGTGGTCGCGAGTGGAATGACAAGTATTTCAACTCACTGGTGGCATGGAAAGTAGATCGCTTGGGTGCATCAGCACCTCCTCAGGCAGACATGCCACCGCCCCTTCCACCGATTGAAGACGATCCTATTGCTGACGATCTTCCGTTCTAAGAGGGATTTTGATTTTTCCTTTTTTCAAAAATCTTCATGTATTTGAGGCCATCAGACACGTAGTAAGGACTGTGTGTCTTTGGCCTTCCAGATAGTGGGAAACGCTGACCGGTATTGTGATAGTGAAATGCGTCTTTGTATTTTTTCTTTTTTAGAAAATGACCGTATTCCTGAGCGATCCACTCCACCCCTACTTCAGCAGCATCGTCTTCATGGCGGAGATCGGTGACACTAACGCCGAGCGGAATCGCCTTGTAACCCATCAATTGAAAAGGTCCCCACGACGTAGCCAAGTTTTCAAGACAACCATCGTCGCAATTTTGAAGGTGATGCTGATATATATTTTCAAGCCTGTCTACTTTCCCATCCTTCACCCTTTTGAGGCGTTTCATGATTGAAGGTTCGTAGCGATGGCCAGCTGGTTTATCTCCACCGCATTCCAAAATCACAAGGGCCATAAGATATTCGTAGGGTACGTCATGTTTTTTAGAGAGCTTTTTCATTTCATCCGAATAATTAAGCTCCGCCCACTCTACTGTTGACATATTCTCTGGTCTCGGATTGACGGGGATTTCACTCCCAAACATCGCCAGCACGTATTCAGAGATTTCGTAGCGCATTCGGAAGGCGATGTAGCCCAGCGATAAAACAATGCTGAGGATAACTATTCGCTTCGTCCAACGCTTTTTCATAATACGAAGATACAATTTGAATTACTTTTATAGCGCGAGAATTATTGAAGTCATGCCAGCCAACAAATACGCTCTCCTGCGCTATCGAATCATTGATCGGTGTTTAAAAAACCCCGGTAAGCCCTATCCTTCAAGAGAGGATTTGCGATCTGCATGTGAAGAAGCGCTTTATGGAAGCGGTGGCGATGCCATTTCACTAAGCACCATTGACAAGGACATTTGGGCAATGAAAAATGAAGGTGAGTTGGGTTATTACGCACCCATTGCGTTTAGCAGAACACATGGGGGCTATTTCTACGAAGATCCTGAATATAGCATATCAGAATTGAGCTTAGGTGATGAAGACCTACAAGCATTGCGCTTTGCCGTAGCCACGCTCGATCAATTCAAAAGTGTCCCAATATTTTCTCAGTACGAAAGTGCAATTGAAAAACTTATAAGCCGAGTAAACATTAGTCCACGCCCCGACGAAAAGGGATTGGATAATTATATACAATTTGAAAAATCTTCTGTGGCCAAAGGCACCGAGTGGTTGGGAGAATTGCTTGAGTGCATCAAAACAAAAACCACGGTTAATATTTCATATCGAAAATTTCAGGACAACATTGTAAAGCAATACTTGATTCATCCCTACTTACTAAAAGAGTATGACAATCGCTGGTATGTGATAGCATGGAATGAAGAACGTCAGACCACAGTCACGTTTGGGCTTGAGCGCATTGAAGAGCTGAAAAAGCAAAAGACTAAGTTTGAAATACAAAAGAATTTCAATCCAGATATTTTCTTCAAATACAGCATTGGCATTACCGAAAACACAACGAAGCCCGAAAATGTAAGAGTGGCTTTTGATGCCTATACCGGACGCTATCTAATGAGTCAGCCATTGCATCCCTCACAAAAAGTATTGGAGGAAAGCGAGTCTCAAGTAGTTTTGGAATGGAATATCTTAATCACAGAAGAAGTTTATTCATTTATTCTAAGTCATGGAAGTCGCGCGAAAGTCTTATCGCCTGAGCGATTGAAACAAGAAATCAAGAGTCGACTTCTTTCAGCAATTAATTTTTATTGAAAAAAAAATCTCATTGTAAATCCATTACAATGAGCAGGTGGTGATTTGTATCGTGAAATTTAAATAACGATACGATGAATACATTACCGGAAGTTCAAAAGCACATTGACAGTTTTTCTCGCCCACAGGGCTACAGTCCATATGCATGGAACGTTACCAAGCGACTGGCGTTGGAAGTGTGGGAGAGTTATTTGCAAAATCGCCCATTTCGCAGGCCGGTGAATTATCTCTGTCAAGAGTTTTATCAAATGATCAGAAGACCAGAAGATGGGGAGTTTATTCTGCCGAAGAATTCTTTTCGCATGTTGAGTAACGGTTGACAAGCAGTTTTCTTTATTAATTAACCCCTGCAATACCCCGTTGAGAACCTAAGCGTGAAGGTTCTCACGGGGTTATTGTTTATAAGTTCCATTTTTGAATCAACTATTCTGTGATTGAGTTTCCTACATTTGACTCTGTTCGGACTAAAAAAAGACACGTTCAACAACAAAATACCGACGTTAGTCATATTTTTTTGAAGATTCGTCGAAAAATGAGTATATTTGCACAACAAAAGAAAGAACCTTAGCCCCAGATGACAACAATCACCGGAAAATCACTTGAAGAAATTCAGTCATTTTACCATAGTATGGTGATGGAAACGCTTTCTGCGTCGCCTAAGGAAACACTTATTTTCAGCCATTTTGGAGATTTCTCTCAATCAAAAATAGACTCTACCCTCAAGCTTATCGAAAGTTCTATTCTCGAGTCAGGAGATAAGAGACAAACCATGCGCCGCATCAATAGCGTGCTCATTGAAGTATTACAAAATACTTCTCTTCATGCCGCAAAGGATGGAAACGGTCGTATGCACGCTTATCTTATCGTGAGTCGCGCTGCCAATGGTTACAAAATATACACAGGCAATTTGATTTTGAAAAATGATATTTCTCGCCTTCAAAACAAAATGGCTGAGATTGTTTCGCTTGATAAAAATGCTTTGAGAAAACTCTTTATTGAAACGCTTTGTAACGAAGATTTTACTTACAAAGGCGGAGCAGGCTTAGGTCTTCTCACCATTGCCAAGCGATCTAAGGAGTCCGTTCTTTATTCCATCAATTCTGTGGATGATTTCTTTGGATACTTCCAAATGGAAATCCTGATGGATTTAGAATAATTCCATTACTTTGAGGTCATGAAAAAACTGACCTTTTTTACCCTTGTTCTTATTGCAATTGTTTCCTGTCAAGATGCGCCTGTGGTGCAAAACGTATACGGAGATAAAAAGTATGTTGCCATTCGCGAAGCTGCCGATCAGCGCAACTCACAGAAGCTTCTTGAATTTATGAAAAGTAGCGATGACTCCACACGACTGGAGGCTGCTAAAGGAGCCATCTCCATGACCGACTCTACACTCGACGACCAACTCTTCAATTTGCTCAAAGATGTAAACGAACAAACGCGCCAATTCGCTGCCATTGCTATAGGCAACAATGGCAATACAACCTCCGTAGCCAAATTGATTAAACGCTATCCTGGGGAGACGGTTTCTGAGGTGAAAAGAGAAATACTTATTGCGATTGGCAAAACATTCAAAGGAGAATCCACCTCATCGTTTGAGACGAGCTCTGTAGCTGAATTCTTGCGCAATATCGAGCTTTCAGACGAAGAGATAAAGATTGGCTACGGTGTAATGCTTCAGCATCTTCACCGCAAAGGCCTTTATGGAGCCTCCTTGATGCGAAGAAGTCAATTTGCATTGCAAACTAGTGATGCCGAATCTCGAGAAGCCCTTGCTTGGGCGATGGCTACGTTCAAGGGAATGTGGCTACAAACTCAATCCGAATATTTCTCCAATTGGATGAAGACAGAGCGAAACAGCGACGTAAAATTACCTCTGCTAATAGCATATTCCAATGCTAATGAAAACAATGAGTCAACACTAAAATCATACGCGGCGGCATTAAATGCGAATCACCAACTCAACATTGTCGCAATTCAACAATTGATTAAGCAAGGAGCGACAAATGCATCATTTTTTATTCCCGCGTTGGATCACCCTGATGACAAAGTAGTAATCGAAGCGTTGCAAGCGCTTTCAAATTGCAATATTTCCAAAGAACAAACGAATATCGAAGATGCTGTGAGTAAACGCAGCGCTGCGGTGCAAGCGGCTTTGCATCGTTTGCTGCATCACCATAAAATTAACAAGGACGGCAAGGCGTGTTTCAGTGCAATGGCTGCCGCCCAATCACCTTATGATAAAGCACATTTTATTCGTGCTCTCGGCAATGCACCTGAACGCTGCGATGATTTGATAAGTGAATTTTATAAAGAAAAAAATCCTATCATTTTATATGCTCTTTCAGAAGCATTGTGCGAACTCTATATCAACGACTCATGGAAAGGAAAAACTTCATTCATCGAAATATCTAAATCAGCGATAGCAAAACATGACTCAGGAGTGTGTGATTTATTCTTGACAGCCCTAGAATCGAAGATGCCAAAAGAATCCGAATTTCTGGCCTTTAGATATCTACTGGACACTTATCTCAATAAACTCAAACTGCCTCAAGAAATAGAAATTGCCAATCATATTATTCGCTTCAACAACCGCTTATCGGGGGCAAATCAAAAAGAGCTGAAACCTCCTTATAACAAGAAGATTGATTGGGAAAAAGTACAATACATTTCCAAAGAACAAATTGCAGAGTTTACGACCAATAAAGGCACCTTCAAGATGAAGTTTTATGTAGAAGAAGCACCAGGAAGTGTTGCATTGATTACATCATTGATAGAGCAAAAATTTTATGATGGAAAATACTTCCACAGAGTCGTTCCGAACTTTGTAGCTCAGGGTGGTTGTCCGATTGGAAATGGAATGGGGGGAACTGAAAACGTAATCAGAAGTGAGTTTTCTAACCTGCGTTTCAAGCGCGGCAGTGTTGGCCTTGCGAGCTCAGGCAAGGATACCGAGAGTTGTCAATTCTTTATTACCTATTCTCCCAAACCTCATCTAGACGGGCGATATACGGTATTTGCCGAAATCATTGAAGGAATGGATATCGTCGATCAATTGCAAATTGGTGATCAAATTATCTCGGCGGAGCTATTGAAAGTGACGAGTAATTAAGTCTTTTGCTTTTCGCGCTTAGCAGCGGGAAACAAGATATTATTCAAAATTAAGCGATATCCGGGTGAATTTGGATGCAGGTTGAGATCCGTTGGAGGATCACCTACTAAGTGTCTATAATCTTCAGGATCATGACCTCCGTAGTAAGTCCACTGCCCTTGTCCCAATTCACCGTGAATATATTTCGCGCTATTGATGCTCTTTATTTCGCCCATGATGGTGACGTTGCTCTTCATAAATTGCTCACGAAAAGAGGTGGTCTGTCCCATAAAACCTTTGATAACCTGTGTGTGATTTTGGGTTAAAATCGTTGGCACAATATCCCATTTTGCTGAAAAGTCGAAGAGGGTAAAAAAATCATTGAGCTCTCCAACCTTGCCGTGGTCCTCGGTGCCATCGATATTGGAAAATTCATAAACCATTGGGTTCTTTTCGATACGATAATCTTTAAACGCAAACCCCAAATCGAATTGGAGTTTAGATTGCGCTTGAGGGTCGCTCGCATCTCCGTCGAACACGCTTTCTACAATATCTACATTCTGGGCAGATAATGCAATATCAAAACTGTCTGTTCCACTGCACATCGTGAATAAGAAGCCACCCCCTACTACAAAGCCTTGAATGTTCAAGGCAACCTGCCGCTTCATAGCTGAGACCTTTGAAAAGCCTAATTCTGCCGCCAAAGCCTCTTGATTTCTTACCTCATCTTGATACCAAGCTGTATTCCTGAAGCTTGCATAGAACTTACCGTATTGACCAGTAAAATCTTCGTGGTGTAGGTGAAGCCAATCATACTTGGGCAATTCACCATTGATGATTTCCCTGTCATAAATTTCTGTGTAAGGAATTTCAGCGTACGTAAGAACAAGGGTCACAGCGTCGTCCCAAGGCTGCTTTCCCTTTGGAGTGTAGACAGCAATCTTGGGAGCCACTTCCAACTTTACGCGCTCCATGTTGACTTCTGGATCTGCGATTTCATTATAAATCTGTTGGGCTTGTACATCTGCTATCACTTGATAGCTCACTCCCCGAATATTGCACTCCTTGGTGATATCTGGATAATTATCGATGAGAAAACTACCTCCGCGGTAGTTTAGAAGCCATTCCAGATTGATTTTATTTTCCAGCACCCAATAGGCGATGCCGTAGGCTTTCAGGTGATTTTTTTGACTTTCATCCATTGGAATTAGAATCTTGCCTGCTTGAGCCGACAACATACCAATGAGTAGAAAAAATAGGAGAATACTTCTTTTCATGCGCTTTCACTTCCGACAAGCATCGGACCAAACAAAGATATAGATAAAATCAAGGGATTGGAAAGGCAAAAAGCGCTAAAACATTTTAAAATGGTGCCTCGCCCCCACCAGTATCAAATGGTTCTTCGTCATCCGGCATGCTGTTCATTTTAGAAGCAACTGTAATGGTGGTAGCCCCTCCCTCCGTAGATGAGTTTCCAGCGGTAAACGCTGTGTTAGCCTGAATGGTCTTGCCGTAATCATTATTGTCGTAATCAAATCCGTCCAAATTGGCGAACTTGGCTAATCTTCCAATGAAACGCAAAGGAACATCTTCAAGAGAACCATTTCTATGTTTTGCAATGATAATTTCAGCCTTACCATGCGTTGAATTGCCATCAGCATCTTGATCGATGCCATAGTATTCTGCGCGATAGATAAATGCTACAATATCCGCATCTTGCTCAATCGCTCCGGATTCTCGAAGGTCGCTGAGCAATGGACGCTTATCGCCTCCTCTGGTCTCTACTTGACGCGACAACTGCGAAAGGGCAATAACTGGTACATCAAGTTCTTTTGCAATTTGTTTGATCGAACGAGAGATCGTCGAAATTTCTTGTTCACGATTGCCCGCCTTTGATTCACCCCCAGTGGTCATCAATTGCAAGTAGTCGATGATGACCATTTGAATACCGTGTTGTGCCTTCAAGCGGCGGCATTTAGCGCGCAATTCAAATACTGACAATGCAGGAGTATCATCAATAAAGATGGGCGCTTCGGATATTCTTGAAATGCGCTGATGCAGTTGATGCAATTCATGATCTGCGAGATTTCCTTTTCTCAATTTCTCTGCATCGATTTCTGTTTCGCTCGCAATCAAACGTTGTACAAGCTGAACACTTGACATTTCAAGGGAAAATACTGCAACAGGAATCTGGAACTCCACGGCCATATTTCTAGCCATCGACAGCACGAACGCCGTTTTACCCATACCAGGACGGGCGGCCACAACAATCATATCGCTTCTTTGCCAACCGCTGGTAACGCGGTCGAGTGCTGTAAATCCTGTTGGAACACCACTTACGCCACTCGTGTTTTGACGAGCTTGTTCGATTTGGTCGAGCGCTGTTTTAATCAACGCGCTCATCTTATCGTAATTCTTGCGAATATTTCCCTCGGCTACTTGAAAGAGATTGCTTTCGGCCTTATCCAACAAATCAAAAACATCGGAAGTCTCATCGTAGGCGTCACGAATTATTTCACCTGAAATACGAATCAACTCGCGCTGAATGTGCTTCTGCGCAATAATTCGCGCGTGTGTCTCAATGTTGGCTGCGGAAGCAACGCGATTGGTCAACTGAGAAATATACAAGGGTCCGCCTACGAGTTCTAGCTCGCCAGATTTGCGTAGTGAATGCGTGACAGTGAGAATATCAACCGGTTCACCTTTTGCAAACAAATCAGAGATAGCGGCAAAGATGCGCGCATTGGAATCTTTGTAAAAACTTGAGGATTTAAGAATGTCGATAACAGAGTTCATCGCCTCGCGCTCAAGCATCATCGCTCCGAGCACGGCCTCTTCGAGGTCTACAGCTTGAGGAGGGAGTTTTCCAATCTCCACACCCATAGCACTATTCATGGCATCTCGAATGCCCTGAATGCGATCTCTTCTCTTTTGTCTGCTATCTTGTTCCATGTTTTGATAAGGGAGGTCAAAATTATAAGCTAGTGTCGTTTTTACACTAAATAAAATTTACCTTGCCAATGAATTAATGAACGTAGGGTGTTGAAATTATTATCCATTTGATTTCTATAAATTTACAATCAAAAAGGCGGGTTTCAGAAGCTAGTGCTGTATGAGTTATCAACGAAAAATGAGATATCTGCTACTTATATGTTGCATGTTGTTTTGGGCGAGTTGTAAAAAAGACGACAACGATCCGCCGGTAGTGGTATTATTGGAACCGACTGGTTCTACCTTCGCCTACGGCTCAATTATTCCAATAAAATTTTCAGTGAGTGACAACGCTAACATTGAGGAAGTGCGCGTCACCGTTCGAAATACAGCCAATAATCAGGTATTGAATTCTCTTGTTTTTTTTACAGAGAAAAATACGGAGACTTTTCAGGGTGAAATCGCCTTTAATGATGTACACGTAGAAAGCGGAGCTTATTACATTCAAATCATCGCAAGTGATGGAGAGAATGAAGGTGCTGCTATAAAAAATATTCAGTTGCAAGGTGCGCCGCTTGCGCTCGAGGCAATTCTTGGATTGACTGATGGAAATTCATCAACGACCGTCTTCAACTTTGCGGCCAATCAATGGAGCTATGCTTTCATGTTGGTTGCCTCTCCAGAATTTTCCATGATCGATTCATATGATCAGCGATTGATGATCGCAGGCAATTCTTCTCAAGGGCTGCTTGCATTCGATGCCGTTGTCGGTACCAGTATCGGTCAATCGCCAGGACTTTCCATTCAAGAATCTCTTTGGGAAGATGCCCAATATGATGATGAAAAAAGATGGTGGTGGTTGGCTTGTAATGATGGTAGCATTCGCGCTTATAATACCCTTGCTGTGCCGCGAATTCAGTTCAACGTAATCGGCAATTTTTTTCCTCATAAAATAGCCATCACCGATGAGTATATAGTAGCTGCATGTTCCAATATCAATCAGAGCGTCCATCGCCTTGACACATATCTCAAATCAACGGGTCAATTGATTCACTCAATGGTTACCTCAAGCCGTGTTGACCACCTTGCAACGCTTTCTGAAAATAGAATCTGGACGTACCAATCCAATGAAGAAATGCAGCAAAAGGTATACGATATTGCGGCCAACTATCAAGATGAATGGACAAATTTCAGATACGCTGAAAACGGGACTATACTGAAAGTAATTAAGACTTCTAATTCGATTGCAATGCTCTTTAATGATCAAATAAAAACGTATTCGCTCTCTGGTACAGAACTATCCTCATTAAACATTACAGCAACTGATATATCATTTGAAAAATTGTTCAACCAAATTTATGCAAAAACAAGCGGAGGCTGGGTTTTATTGAATGCGAATACCTTGGCTATTGCAAATAATCTTGAAGGAGGAGAAACGATTGATCATCTGCTTTTTCGATATAACAAATAACTATCGGTACAGCAAGTCTGCCCACCAAACCCCGCGACCGTAGGTTCCAACCACAATTTTTCGTGCAGCGTAATTAATGTCTAGCGTTTTTATTTGAGTACCAGGCAAGCCTTTGAGCAAAGTCCATTGCGCTTCATTCTCTCTCTTTGTGAAGACTCCATAGTTGCTTCCTACATAAATGCGCTTTTCAGGTCCCTTTTGCAATACCATCGATTCACATTTGCTCATTCCCAAATTTGCTGTTTGATCGATGTATTTCTGTCCATCAAAGTACCAAAACTTTCCTTGCTCCTCATTTCGATTGTAGAGGAGATAAAAATTATTCGGATTTGTAGGATCCACTTGAATACTCATAATCCATCCTTCAACTGGAATATCAGCCACCTTCTGCCATTGAATATCTTCCGGTTTCTCAGTGGTAATATTAAAGCTTCTCCAGATTTGAGGATTGATACGTGTGGTATCTAAAACGTATGCATACATCACACCAGGATGGTCTTCCGAAAGATAGAATCGATAGACGTTATAGAGACCAGCATCCATTTTGGGAGCATCAAAAATACTAGACCAGCTTTCGCCCATATTCGAAGATCGCTGCAGCTTTGCACCCGAACAAAAAACGAAATTATTGTTTACCGGATGCATTCTAATCCATGTGTGCCATTCTGTTTTTGCGCCGGATGGATTTTTTCCGGTGTCGAAAGAAGTGCCGTCGATGCTGCGCTGAATATTCCCATTTTGCATGGTGCTAAACATCACATTAGGATCTCTTGGATGAATAATGGTTTCGAAACCATCGCCCCAACTAACGTGATACCAAATAGAGTCGCGCAATAAATTTCCACCTGTATCGTAGCCACCAAAAAGAAAATGCGGTTCAGTGGTTTGCGATGTGGCCAATCCAAAAACATTAGCAGCACCAATACCTATATCGCTCGGGGTCCATGTAATTCCATTATCGAGGCTAACGCTCACACCTCCATCATGTGTTGCCCAAATGCGATTATCCTTTTTAGAATAGACAATATGATGGCAGTCATCATGCATTTGATTTTTTTCGACACGAATAAATGATGCACCGCCATCAATACTTCTAAATAATGGTTGAACATTGCCGCAAATGAGTTCTTTTGAATTGAGAGGATTTACCGCAATGGCACGAGCGCGTGAGGTAAGCATATTACCTGCATTCTTTTTTAATGACGAGATAAAAGTCCATTCATCGTTTTCAAAATTGTAGCTAAACAAACCCGCTTCTCCAGTTCCTGTTTGTGTGGCCGATTTGGCGCACGTTACTACAACATAACAAATTAATTTTTTTCCGTCGGGTTCCAAAACGTTCATTCTTACAAATGGAAATTCACTTATTGCACTCCAAGGTGGCATTGATGCTTGCTTCCATTCCTTTCCTCCATTAGCACTCCAAACGATACGATCACCAGCAGCGATGATTACATCCTTGGCTCTTCTTCTTTTATTGATGATAAGTACATCATAAAAATATCCTTCTGCCACGCGACTCCATTCTACCCATTCAGCATTGTAGCCTTCTAAAGTCATGTGTAAGCCTCTGTTTCCTGCGACAATCAGTTGTCGAGGTCTTTTAATATTGGATACAATTTCGCATATCTGTCCCTTGATGTCATTTGGATTACCGTAGGGCAAAGGGTTTTCATTTTTACCGTTTAATTGCAAGTATGTTTTACCTCCATTGGTAGTAAGCCAAACACCATCCGTATATTGAAAATAGTCATCTCCATCACCAGTAGCAATCCACCATCTATCTACTTTTTTTGCATCAGGCGCCACAGAAGAGACTCCTGAAATGGGCAGTTGATCTGTGCCTGCAATATCCCATTTGTTGCCGTGATCTTTTGATATCCAAACACCGCCGGTTGGGCTGCACGCCCACAATACATCATGTTTTTTTGGATGTTGGATTAGATAATTGATTCGACCTGTGCCGTTGCCTCTATTAAGAGAATATTGAGGCAGGGCGCGACCCCCTGGATTAAACTCTAATGGTATGCGGTCTGGGCCCATAAATTCCCAATTCCAATCAAGGGATTTCTTGACCGAATGTTTGTTCGGTATTGCACTAATTCTATCGGTAAGAATTGGTTTTGTTAATTTCAACTCAGGCATTTCCCCGACAGTAATGCTGTCTGTATTTTGACAGAATAACTTGGAGCATGAAACAATCAAAAAGGCTAGTATGAAAGCGTTTCGCATCATTTGCACGAAGATACCAAAGAAAAAAAAAGCCTGCTAGATAAAATATCATAGCAGGCTTAAAAAAAAACTAAAAAAACTTATTTAACTCCGAATGACTTTTTGATTTTAGCCACATAGTCGAGTTCTTCCCAAGGGAATAATTTCACTTTCATCTTTTTAATCTTACCACTTCCGTCCTTGAATGATTTTTCTTTCACTTCACAAGGGCGCCCCATATGCCCGTAGGCAGCGGTTTCGCGATAGATTGGAGTGCGGAGATTGAAACGCTTTTCAATGGCGTATGGTCTCATATCGAAAAGCTCGTTGAGTTTCTTCGCGATTTGACCATCAGTCATATTCACCTTCGCTGTTCCATAAGTATTCACATAAAGACCAACTGGCTCTGCCACGCCAATAGCATATGCCACTTGTACCAGGGCTTCGTCACAAACTCCAGCTGCAACGAGATTTTTTGCAATGTGTCTCGTAGCATATGCAGCACTTCTATCTACTTTACTTGGATCTTTACCAGAAAATGCACCTCCACCATGTGCGCCTTTACCTCCGTAGGTATCAACAATAATCTTACGACCAGTAAGACCAGTATCGCCATGAGGACCACCAATTACAAACTTACCCGTTGGGTTAACGTGCAAAGTGTATTTCGATTTAAAGAGCTTTTGCACACGAGCTGGCAATTGCTTCATCACTCGAGGAATAAGGATATCCTGAACATCCTTTTTTATCTTATCCAACATCTTGACATCGCTCTTATCAAAGTCATCGTGCTGGGTGCTGATTACAATTGCACTAATGCCAATAGGTTGGTGATTATCATCGTACTCAATCGTCACTTGACTCTTCGCGTCAGGACGGAGATATTTCATTGTCTTGCCTTCCTTACGAATAGCTGCAAGTTCACGCAACAACATGTGTGAAAGCTCTAGAGGCAGAGGCATGAAATTGTCAGTCTCGCGAGAAGCGTAACCGAACATCATTCCTTGGTCACCAGCGCCTTGATCTTCCTTCTTTTTACGCTCTACACCTTGATTGATATCTGGTGATTGCTCGTGGATTGCTGAAAGAATTCCGCATGAATTCGCTTCAAACATGTATTCGCTTTTCGTGTAACCGATTTCACGAATCACTTGACGAGCGATTTCCTGTACATCGAGGTAGGTGCTTGATTTCACTTCACCTGCGAGTACCACCTGACCAGTGGTAACAAGTGTTTCGCAAGCCACTTTGCTGCTTGCATCAAACGCTAGGAAGTGATCAATCAATGCATCTGAAATCTGATCGGCAACTTTGTCTGGGTGTCCTTCAGATACCGATTCAGAAGTAAATAAATATGACATGTTGTGTTATTTTATTATTTATCGGGGGCAAATGTAATAAGTTGACGACTTATTTGATTACAACCTTCTCAACATGAGAACTATTATTATCAAAAATGTTTAGAAAATAAACTCCAGCCGATATATTGCTGACGTCAAGTCTCTCTGTGTTACTCTGAGTTTGGCCGCTCATTACCAACTGACCTTGTCCGTTGGTAAGTTGCCAATTTTGCTTTCCATGGCCATCTAATTCTATGAAGAGCATATCGTCAACTGGATTAGGAAATACACGAAGGTTCTTTTCGACTTCTTTCAAGTTGACGAGCAAGGGAGAAAAAGTGTAAACAACTCCGTCATTCGGAAGTGCAGGTAGGTAAGGCGAATCATTCAAATCAAAAGCGTTTTGAATTCCTGTAAATTCAGGGTCTTCAGGAGTACCAATCAATGCCTGTGCGGCTTCCCAAGTTCCATCGTTCATGTTGATATTGCGCATAAACATGATGGGAACACCTGTATAATCAAGAATAACATTATAATCAAGCTCCGTTCTCGGGCCGTATCTGAATTCAATAATACCCGAGCTTTGATAAAGCCACATTTGAACGTCCAGTCTCATCGAATATGGTTCGCCTTCGTTGTAAAAAGCCACGTTGTTCCACTCTAATTTGAATACTTGATTCCCTGGAGGGCCTTCTATTTCGTAACGTATGTCAGAGTCAGCCTTTCCTTCGATGTTGTACTGTCCATCAATAATGTCAAGCATACATGGAGAGATTCTGCAAACAGGATATGTGTCGTCGGCACCTCTAAACTCCAGCTCCATTCCATAGCTGTCAACTCCCGCGAAATAGAGTGTTTGATAGGTATATCCGAGATACTCAAAGTCAAAACCTATTGGAACAATATATTCAGGATCATCATATGGGATACCTTGTGTCAACGAGTTTTGATTGCTCAATGGAGTGTAAGCTTGCTCACCTATGGTCAAGAAAAAGAATGGGTCACTAACTTGAGCAGCGGCTGATAAAAATGGAAAAACGAAAGCAAGAACAAGTATAGATTTTTTCATGGGTTATGGTTTGGTTGGGTCAAAAATGCAAAGAAATGTGTATATTTGCACCGCTTTATCAAGAAAGACGGAGGGATATGGCCCTATGATGTCTTGGCAACCGGCCGAAATGAACGGAAAAGGTGCCAACTCCATCCCGCAAAACTGTGGGAACAGATAAAGGTAATTCATTGGATGAATTCCTCCTGCTTCTGATAATGCACATAATTATCAGATATGTCAAAGCGATTAGAGGAAATAGCAAAAAACAAAATACTAATTCTCGATGGTGCTATGGGCACCATGATACAACGTCATAGTTTATCAGAAGAAGATTTCAGAGGTGAGCGCTTTAAAAGTCACCACAGTCTAATAAAAGGCAATAATGATCTTCTTTGTTTGACCCAACCCCAAATCATCGAAGATATCCATTTTCAATATTTTGAAGCCGGGGCAGATATTGTTGAGACAAATACATTCAATGCACAGCGCATATCACTTGCCGACTACGACATGCAAGAATTGGCTTATGAAATCAACGTGGAAGCCGCAAAATGCGCCATTCGTGCGAGAGAAAATTACTACAAAAAGTACGGAAAAGACACTCCTAAGTTTATAGCTGGAGCGCTTGGACCAACCAATAAAACTGCTTCATTATCACCTGATGTAAATGACCCGGGATACCGCGGTGTCACATTTGATGAATTAGTGCTTGCATATAAAGAACAAGCCAAAGGACTTATTGATGGAGGTGTAGACGCATTATTAGTAGAAACAATTTTTGATACACTCAACGCCAAAGCGGCCTTCTTTGCAATCGAAGAATTATTCGAGGAACTGGGGATCTCGATGCCAATCATGGCGAGTGGAACTATCACTGATGCAAGTGGAAGAACATTAAGTGGCCAAACCGCACAGGCTTTTCATATCTCACTTTCTCACGTACCGCTTCTCAGCATTGGGTTTAATTGTGCCTTAGGTGCTGAGCAGTTGAAACCCTACGTGCAAGTGCTATCCGACGAGTGTAATTGTTTGGTTAGCGCCTACCCAAATGCGGGATTACCAAATGCAATGGGACATTATGATCAATCACCAGAAGAAATGGCTGGATTAATTCAAGAATATCTTGAAAGGGGAGTTGTAAATATTGTAGGCGGATGTTGCGGTACAACACCAGATCACATAAGTGCAATCGCCAATGTTGCAAAAAACTTTCAACCTCGTTCTATTCAAGAAAATGAGACCTTACCATCATGAGTACAATTCCATTTAAAATAAAACTCAGTGGGCTCGAAGGATTGATTGCCCGTACAGATTCCAACTTCATTAACGTTGGGGAAAGAACCAATGTAACGGGTTCAAAAAAGTTTTTGGAACTTATTAAAAACCAAGATTTCGATGAAGCTCTGAATATAGCACGAGAACAAGTAGAAGGCGGCGCACAGATTATTGACATCAATATGGATGAAGCGATGATTGATGGAGCTGCTGCGATGACGCGATTTCTGCACCTAATCGCCTCTGAACCCGACATTGCACGCATTCCCATCATGATTGACTCATCCAAGTGGGAAATTATAGAAGCCGGACTAAAATGCGTTCAAGGAAAAAGTATCGTCAACTCTATTTCCCTGAAAGAAGGAGAAGAGGATTTTTTGTTTAAAGCAAAAAAAATAAGAAGATATGGTGCCGCTGTAATTGTGATGGCATTTGACGAACAAGGGCAGGCAGATAGTTATGAAAGAAGAATAGAAATCTGTGAAAGAGCGTATCGACTTCTGGTAGAAAAAGTCAACTTCCCTCCTACTGATATCATTTTTGACCCGAACATTTTCCCTGTGGGTACTGGAATGGAAGAGCACAAAAACAATGCGCTCGACTTTTTTAGAGCTACAAAGTGGATTAAAGATAATCTTCGTGGAGCGCTCGTCAGTGGCGGCGTTTCAAACGTTTCCTTTTCATTTAGAGGAAATAACAAAGTAAGAGAAGCCATGCATAGTGCGTTTCTCTATCATGGTATTCACAACGGAATGGACATGGGCATTGTAAATCCTTCACAACTGGAGGTGTATGATGAAATTCCGAAAGACCTTTTGGAACTTGTAGAAGATGTATTACTTAATCGTAAGGATGACGCAACCGAACGTTTGCTCGCCTATGCAGATGCGAATAAATCGACGAAAGGAAAAGAAAAAGTTGAGGACCTAGCATGGAGGACTGAGAGCATAGAAAAACGTCTTGAACACGCGCTGGTAAAAGGAATTCTGGACTACATCGAAGAAGATACTGAAGAGGCAAGAGTAAAATATGGCCGCCCTATTCACGTCATTGAAGGCCCGTTGATGGCGGGGATGAACATTGTTGGAGACTTGTTTGGTGCTGGAAAAATGTTTTTACCGCAAGTAGTGAAAAGTGCGCGCGTCATGAAAAAGGCGGTAGCAGTGCTTGAGCCTTACCTTTTGGAAGAATCCGCGGCATCTGGTGCTGAGGAAAATTCGAATGGAGCAGGCAAAATTCTTTTAGCTACTGTAAAAGGGGATGTGCACGATATTGGAAAAAATATTGTTGGCGTCGTACTCGGTTGTAATAATTATAAAATCATCGACCTAGGTGTGATGGTGCCCGCAGAAAAAATCTTAGAAACCGCAATTAAAGAAAACGTAGATGCCATAGGACTTAGCGGTCTTATCACTCCTTCGCTAGATGAAATGATTTATGTAGCAAAGGAAATGGAGCGTCGCAATATGAAGCTACCATTGCTCATTGGTGGCGCCACCACTTCTCGGGTGCATACAGCGGTAAAAATTGCACCGTCCTATTCGGGTAGCGTTATTCACGTTCTCGACGCATCGAGAGCTGTGCCTGTAATTACACAACTAGTCAGCGAAAATGAAAATGAGAAGTCAAATTTCATCGCTCAAATCAAAGAAGAATATGAAAGTGTGCGCGTAAACTATGAGAAACACTATCAACAAAAAGCTCTCAAATCACTCACTGATGCCAGAAATAACAAACTAAAACTTGAGTTTAATGAAAACACTGTAAAAGCTCCATCAAGAAAAGGAGTGCATGTGCTGCATAAAATTTCACTTGAAAAAGTCGCTGAATACATCGACTGGACGCCATTCTTTCAAACTTGGGAATTACATGGAAAATTCCCCGCCATTCTTACAGATGAAGTAGTTGGCGAACAGGCTACCAATCTTTTCCTAGATGCAAAAAAAATGTTGACTGAAATTATTTCAAAAAACATTCTTGAAATCCGCGCTGTATTCGGGATTTTCCGAGCATTTAGTAATGAAAACGACGACATTGTATTACCCGAAAACAACGCCACATTTAGGACATTGAGACAACAAACCTCGAAGACAGGAAGCCAGCCTAATCTAGCATTGAGCGACTTTATCGCTCCCGAAGGAAACGAAGATTATGTTGGTTGTTTTGCTGTAAGCGCAGGATTCGGACTTGAGGAGTATATCAAACCTTTTGAAAAAAATCATGATGACTATAGCAGCATTCTTGCGAAAGCCCTCGCGGATAGATTCGCCGAAGCCGCTGCAGAGTATTTACATTTTCTGGTGCGAACCGATTATTGGGGTTATCAAAGGCAAGAAGCATTGACCAATGAACAATTGATCAACGAGGAATATCAGGGAATACGGCCAGCACCTGGGTATCCGGCGTGTCCTGATCACTTGGAGAAAAAGACGATTTGGACTTTGCTGGAGGTTGAGAAAAACACTGGAATGACATTGACTGAGTCATTAGCGATGAACCCAGCAGCTAGTGTAAGTGGTTACTACTTCGCTCACCCTGAAGCAAAATATTTTGGACTGGGAAAAATAACAGATGAGCAAGTAGCCGATTTTGCAAAAAGAAAAGGAATTGAAGTGACGGAAGCGCAGCGCTGGCTAGCTCCAAATATTTTATAAGATATAAGAAAAGAAATGAAAGTAATACAACATATACAAGAAGCGAAGAATACGCTTTTTAGCATTGAAATATTGCCACCCCTAAAAGGACAAAACATCAGCTCCATTTTCGAAACGATGGATAAGTTAATGGAGTTTCAACCAGCATTTGTAGACGTTACCTATCATAGGGAAGAATACGTTTTTCGCGATGCTGGTAATGGATTATTGGAAAAACATGTTGTTAAGAAAAGACCTGGTACTGTAGGCATTTGCGCTGCTGTCACCAATCGATATCGCGTTGATACCGTACCACACATCATTTGTGGTGGTTTCTCCAAACAAGATACCGAAGATGCATTGATTGACCTCAATTTTGTAGGAATTGACAATGTGCTTGTTCTTCGTGGTGACCCAATCAAAAGTGAAGGCAGATTTAAACCAGAAGCTGAGGGACATGCCTATGCTTCTGAATTGGTAGAGCAAGTGGTTAGAATGAATCAAGGCTTGTATCTTGATCCAGACCTTAAGGATGTTCAGCGCACTAACTTTTGCATTGGAGTGGCAGGCTATCCAGAAAAACACTTTGAAGCGCCAAATTTGAATAGCGATTTAAAATATTTGAAAGCCAAGGTTGATGCCGGTGCCGAATATATCGTTACACAGATGTTTTATGATAATTCCAAGTTTTTTTCATTTGTTGAAAAATGCAAAGCGATGGGAATCAACGTCCCAATTATCCCTGGACTTAAGCCTCTTTCTACCAAATCTCAATTGAGTATCATACCCCATCATTTTCACATTGACATGCCCGATGAATTGGTAGAAATGGTTGAAAAAGCGAAGTCTGACGCTGAGGTAAGAGAAATTGGAATCCAATGGTGTATCCAACAATCAAAAGAGCTTAAAGCAGCCGGGGTGCCCGTTCTTCACTATTATACCATGGGAAAAGCAAAATCAACTGCGGAGATTGCAAAAGCGGTTTTTTAATCAATACTTGCGAAATGAGTCCAAAAAAAGGTTGCCATCGTGCAACCTTTTTTTATTCCTAATTTATTGAAGATTAGATTTTTTTATCTAAAATTGACCCTGCAAACCATAATCAAACAAAACCAACTAAAATGAAGAGAATTTTACTTTCAATGTTATCATTCGTAGCAATTGCTCAGGCATCTGCACAAGATTGCAGCTGTATGATTCCGCTAGATGAAACATTTAGTGTTGTGCCCATGAACAGCGGCACTGCCCCTGACTATCGAAATGACGATGGCTATTCTGCGGAGATTAGTCTACCGTTTACTTTTAATCTTTTTGGAGAAAGCCATAATTCCATTTTCATCAACAATAATGGTAATTTGAGCTTTGGAAATGGATACTCAACGTTCAGTGCTTCTGGATTTCCAATCGACAACTTCCCTATGGTAAGCGCCTATTGGGCAGATGTCGACACACGCAATTTGGAAAGTGGTCTCGTTTACTACAAGGTTACAGATAACGCAATGATTGTGCGTTACAACGAGGTAGGTTACTTCCCGAATGCGGCAGATCAAGTGAATGATTTTCAGATTATCATTTCTGACGGAACAAGCGAGTTGATTGGGAGCGGCCACACCATCAGTTTTTGCTACGGTGATATGCAGTGGTCAACTGGCACTGCTGCCACAGTTGGAGTGAATGCTGGTAATGGAAACGTTGCAATGCAAATCGGAAGATTTAACGAAGCGTCTACAATATACGACGGCCCTTATAGCAATCCTGATGATGTAAACTTTTTGGATAATTCAAACATCACGTTCTCTACGAATTCCGCTACGGAAAACCAAGCCCCAGTAAACGTATCAAACCTCTGTGATACCATTTTCGGAAATGCGGGTGATACATTGCTTTTCTTCTTCTATGATGCGATTGATCAAGACATTGAGTTCGACGTTGAAGACAGCTCTGGATATTTCAATCCAATGGATAGCACCGGTGCTGGCTTTGTTATATTGGATGGAATGATCGCACAAAACTTCCGCAACACTGGTGACCGCGAAAATGGCGATCTTTCATTGGCCCTTCGCATCGATCCAAATACTCCAAGCGGATTGTACTCATTTGTTGTAAACGTTACCGACAATGGTGTTCCGGCGCTCACCTCTTCTTATGTTTATACAGTTCAAATTGGACAAGCCAGTGTAAATATTCAAGAAAAAGAGAAATTCAATGTCACACCTTTCATCAATGGAGGTATCCTTCAGTTTAAAGGTTTGGATGACTTGAACGTGGAGCAATTCACACTCTACAACAGCAATGGTCAAAACATTCTTCAAACCAACAGATTGATTGGTGGGGTGAACATGGAAATGATGCCAACAGGAGTATACTTGTACACTATCAAAACAAACAAGGGAACATTCTCTGGACGTTTTGTAAATTAATATTTCTCCTCCACAAAAGAAACGCCTCACAATTGTGGGGCGTTTCTTTTGTGGTTTTAT
>JBKCOM010000193.1:0-33205 GCA_046309775.1 Flavobacteriales bacterium | reverse complement strand
ATTCGTTTGAACATTGATATGTGGGTTTTTGTGAAGATTTGAAATTTAATGACACATATCATGTTATACTTTCACAGTCGATAAAATGGAACGCACCAAGCGCATATTAAAACGAGTATTGATAGGCATTGTAGCTGTGCTCGTTCTTTTACTTGGAAGTGTCTTCGTCATTCTTCGTTACTATGAAGATGATGTGGTGCGATTGGTGTTGGATAAGTTAAATGAGCGTCTTCTCACCAAAGCCAACGTCGAGGCCGTAGATCTTACTTACTGGGAAACATTTCCCAATGCCTCACTCAAGTTTACCAATGTTTACATCCAAGAAACTTTTCCAGAAAAAGACACGCTGCTTGCTGCAAAAGAATTGTATTTGGAGTTTAGTCTTTTGAATCTTTTTCGCGGAGATTATACACTAGAGGAGATTACAGGGACAGGCATGCACGCGCACTTGAAGTTGAATGCGAAAGGAGAAGACAATTGGCATTTTCTAAAACCTTCGGAAGGTGAAGATTCAAAGTTGAGTTTAAGTTTAGAAGAAGTGAAACTATCCGCAACACGCTTCGTGTATGAAGATCGCAAGTCTTTATTTTTTGTAGATTATAATGTTGAGAATGCAAAGCTATCAGGCGCTTTCAGTGACGAGCGTTTCCGAATGGACGCTGACATTGCCGGTGAAATGATGGATTTAATATCTGGTGATGATTCATTTTTATCCAATCGGGAAGTATTGATAGATATGGGTTTGGACGTTGATTTGGCGGGCGAATCCTATGCTTTCGAAGATGGGAAAATTAGTATTGACGCGATACCATTTTTGGTGAATGGTAGGTTAAAGACCGGAGCGACACCTTTTGTAGATATGAATTTTAGAGGCAATGAGCTCACCATGAAAGATGTGTTGAATGTGTTGCCAGCGGACTATAAAGAGAAGATTGGGGAGTACGATACCGATGGAGTGGTGACTTTTGATGCGCAGGTGAAGGGAAGTACCAAGGGAAAATCGCAGCCTGATGTGAATGCCAAATTCCGCATTTCCTCGGGAGTCTTGGTACACAAGGGAAGCGGAGTGAAGATGAGTGGTATCTCTATGAACGGGAAATACGTCAAAGGAGCGAAACAGGACCGATTGGATGTAGAAGAATTCTCTGCCAGTTTGGAAGCGGGAAATATTGCTGCTAAAGGAAGCATCATGAATATGAGCAAGCCTGTTGGCGATTTTCAAGTGCGTGCGGATATTTCGTTGCAAGCATTGCAACAGTTTTTGGCCTTAGACACATTGCAAGTGTGCGAGGGCAGATTGGTGGCAGAGGCACAGTTCAAAGGCCCGTTGGGAAGTGGGGCTTTGAATGGGATTCAATCCAGTGGCAAGGCACAACTCAGTGGAGGACGCTTGCAGTTAAAAGGTTCTAATAGATTATTTACGGACCTTGCGAGCACTGTTCTTTTTAATGACGTGAATGCTTCGGTGCAGCGATTTGTGGGGAAAGTGAATGATAGCGATTTTGAGGTGAACGGTTCATTGAATAATCTGATTCCATTTTTACTAAAAGATAATGAAATACTTGATGTACAAGCGAACTTGAATTCTAATCAGATTGATTTTTCGAAATTGGTTGAAGCGACCGAAGGGAGTGCGGCACAGAAGGATTATGAATTCAACCTTCCATCGTATCTGAGGTTTAGATTGAATAGTAAGGTAAAGAAGTTCACGTTTGAGCGCTTCGAAGCCACCAATGTGAATGGCGTTGTGGTCTATGATGGGAATAAACTCGATATTGATCCTGTTTCGTTTGCAACTGCGGAGGGTACATTTTTATCTCAAATGCGATTGACCAAAGCCTCCAGAGGAGGTTATGATCTAGTGTGTTCGGCTAATTTTAAAGACATCAATATTCAGAAGCTGTTTTATTCTTTTAATAACTTCGGTCAAAGCTTTATTACAGAAAAGCATTTGAAAGGCAAAGCGAAAGCCACGGTGCAAATGGAAGTACCGCTTTCAGCCGCATTGAAGATGGATAAAGAGCGACTGCATATGTTGATGGACATTGGCATAGCAAATGGTCAGCTTACTGGCTTGGAGTCGTTGCAAGAAGTGGCTAAGTATATTAAGAGCAACAAGCTGATCGCGCCATTCGTAGATGAAGATGCCTTTGCAGAAAAGATGAAAGATATTCGATTTTCCAATTTGGAAAATGTGATTGAAATCAAAAATCAGAAAATCATTATTCCTACAATGGCTGTTAAATCTAGTGTTCTAGACATTTCAGCGAGTGGAGTTCACGGATTTGACAATAGCATTGATTACACTATTGGCTTCCGTTTGCGCGATGTATTGGTGCGCAAGTCTGCCGCGAATGAAATGGATGATGGTTTGGGTAAACAATTGTTTATCTACATGAAAGGCACCACAGAAAATCCGAAGTTTGGTATGGACAAGGATGCCGCGCGTCAGGATCGTCAGGAGGAGATAGCGCGTGAAAAAGAAAGCGTGAAGGCCTTGCTGAAGCAGGAGTTGGGATTGTTTAAAAACGATGCTAACGTGGGGACTTATCAGGAACAGCCAGAGAAGAAGGAAAGCACCACTACGATAGAGTGGGAGGAATTTGATGGAGAAAAGAAGGAAGCGCCAAGTCAGGAAGAGGCGCCAAAATCGAAGTTAAAGGACGCGAGCGACACCAAGCCAAAGGATGGAAAGAAGGTACCTAAGTGGCTTCAGGAGAAAGATTAGGATGGCAAATCGAATATTGAGATATTTGGTGCATGAAACCGCTGCCCGTATCATTTGTTGAAAGAATAAAAAAACAGTACCCGAATGATCATTCGGTATTTATTGAATCACTGGAGCGGCCAGTCGTGACGAGTGTTCATCTACATTCAGAAAAAGGAAGAGAAGTTTTTTCGGATAATACTGGGCGCGTGCCTTGGTGGCCAGCGGGCGTTTTTCTAAAGGAGAGGCCGCGCTTTACGAGCGATCCATTGTTTCATGCTGGCGCGTATTATCCTCAAGAGTCGAGCTCGATGTTCATAGGCTTTTTAGCAAAGAAAATTTTATCAGAAAAAAAAAATGTTCGAGTGCTCGATTTGTGCGCCGCGCCGGGTGGGAAGAGCATTTTACTATCTACGATTATTGGTGATAATGGAGTATTGATATCAAATGAAATCAATAAAACGCGGGTGAGGATTTTAGAGGAGAATTTGATAAAATGGGGAAGCACGAATGTGATTGTTACCAATAATGAGGCAAAGGATTTTAGACATTTTCAAGACTATTTTGATTTAATACTGGTAGATGCACCGTGCAGCGGTGAGGGAATGTTTCGTAAGGATGAAGTGGCGCGGGAGGAATGGAGCGAGCAGAATGTGGCGATGTGCAGCACAAGACAGCGAGAAATACTGCAATTCTTGCCAGAACTACTTGCAGACGATGGTCATCTCATATATAGTACCTGCACGTTTGCGGAATTGGAAAATGAAGAGCAGACTTCTTTTTTGAGAAGTGTAGATGGTTTGGAAGAAGTCTCTTTTGAAATTCCCGATGACTGGAAAGAAGAGATTTTGATTGATAATGGATATAAGTTCTTACCGCATCGTGTGAGAGGAGAGGGTTTTTATTGCAATATTTTTAGAAGAAATAATGGTGGAAATCGGCGCCATAAGGGAAAGCCATTTGGAAAGTGGTATCGAGAATTGAACAAACAAGAGCAGCAAGCAGTGGCGCATTTGGAGTTGAAGTATGCGTTGATGAATGGCAACAATGAAGTGATTTCATGTCCTGTGGAGCTAGAAGAGCTTGACTTCTTGTTAAAGCATTTATTTGTTATAGCCGCGGGAGTTAAAGTGGGTGAGTTGATACGCGGGCAGTTGAATCCGGCTCATTCTATGATCGTTGTACCGAATGTTCGTTCGGTTTATCCAGATGTAGAGTTGGATATGGAAAGCGCTTTGTTATTTTTGAATAGAGGTGATTTGAAAATAACAACGCCCACACAAGGGTGGGCGTTGGTTTCGTATCAGGGGCGCCTACTAGGCTTTGTGAAAATATTGCCGAATCGCGTCAACAATTATTATCCCAAAGAGTGGCGCATTAGATTTCTAGAATCTTGAACTCTGTTCTTCTGTTAAATTGGTGTTCCTCGTCAGAACATTTGACATCATTCCCACATTGGTTGAGGAGTTTTGTTTCACCATAACCTTTTGCAACGAGACGACTTCCATCGATTCCTTGAGAAATGATATACTTCACAGCACTGTTCGCGCGCGCATCTGACAGTTTGAGGTTGTAAGCGTCACCGCCTCGTGCATCGGTGTGAGAGCTCAACTCGATTTTCATCGTTGGGTTGTCTTGGAGAATGCGCACGAGCTTGTTCAATTCTTTTCCGGCGTCAGCGCGAATATCGGATTTACCGTAGTCATAGTAGATGTTGTCAAGACGAACGACGGTACCTTTTTCTAGCTTGAAGAGTCGGAAGTCGTTGTTAACTGAACGATTTGGAAAGTCTGCAGTATTGAAGTCTTTGGCGAGTAGGACGTACTCAGTTTTGTAAGCCTCAATGGTGTATTTTTTATTATCCTCGAGGGAGAAACGGTAAGTACCATCGATGCCTGTACTAAGCGAGTCGAGCAAGTTTCCTGATTCATCTTTGAGTCGCACTACAGCTCCAGCAGCAGGTGAGCCATCGGCGTCGTAGAGGACCTTACCCATTGCGAGGAAGTCAACTTTTTTCAACCTTATTTCGGGAGCGAAATAGGAGGTCACACGCGGATTGGTTTTGAGTTCAGCCATTCCTTTTTCGTAGTCTTGTTTTTCGCCTTCTAGTTGAATGACATTATGGTACGGTGCCATCAGGGTGTAGTCACCTTCGTTGTCGGTGAGCACTTGTACAACGCTACCATCAGTATTGGTGATAGTAACAAGAGCATTTTTAAGAGGCTTGAGGGTTGCCATGTCGACGACACGTCCTGTGATTTTCACTGAATCTGGTGGGCTCAGACGTAATTCATATATATCATCATCGCCTTTTCCTCCGGGTCTATTGGAACAGAAGTATCCTAGGTTTTCATCAGGAAATAATACGAGCCCAAAGTCGTCGTGTTTGGTGTTTGCGGGATAGCCCATATTTTGTACAATGGAATCACCACCGAATTTTACAAAATAAAGATCAAGGCCTCCTAGTCCGAGACGCCCATTGCTACTGAAGTAGAGTGTGCTATCGTTACTTAGGTAAGGAAACACTTCATCTCCGGCGCTATTGATTTTTCCAAGGTTTTTAGGTTCAGACCATGACTCCCCTTTTTTCTCACAATAGTATAAGTCCATACCACCAAGGCCTCCGGGCATATTGCTGGAGAAATAGATTTTCTTTCCATCTTTAGAAAGAGTTGGGTGCTGAAGGGAATATTCTCTGTTGTTGAATGGGAAAGATGTTAGTTCTGCCAAGTCTCCGGCAGCGGCATTTCCGGTGTATATACCCAAATACAATCGACCTGACTTGGCTTTTTGTAAATTACCCTTTAAGTAGTTGTTTCGGGTAAAGTAGAGCATGTTATCACTTGGGGAATAAGCGACAGTGCCTTCATGATATCTGGAATTAATATCACTACCCATAACACTAGCACCGCTCAAGGAACTATCTGCACCAATTTTGGCGATATAATTATTGAGATATGGTTGTTCATTCCAAACATAGCTTCGAGAAGAGCCTGGTCCTTCGCCTCGAGCGGAAGCAAAGATGACTTTCCCGTTGGTATAAAACGCTGGGGCGAAATCGCTTTTTTCTGAATTCACACTCGAGTTTTTGACCTCATAGAGCGAAGAGTCTCTCATCAATCTATTGTCAAAGTTTGGAGTCGCCGCGTACTCAATTGCGAGGTCATCGTGTGGATCTAACAATAGAATTCTTTTATACGTTTCGAGTGCTTGTGGATATTTTCCGCGAATAGTTTGAACGCGGGCGAGATTGTGGAGGTCGGCTTTTTTAGCTTTTGGATTAGCGCATAATGTATCGAGTAGCACTTCGGCTTTGTCGTAGTTGTAGAGTTTCATTTCACAATCAGCGGCTAAGCGGAGCGTGGTGCTATCCTTGGCATATTTTGGGTTGCTCAAAATATCATAATAGATAGCGGAAGCGTTTTTAAAGTCAAATTGATCATAATATGATTGGGCAACTTGAAGCTTCAGATTTTGGGCAAAAGCTTGTTGCGTTGCTATGATTAGTATGATACCTGTAATGATGAGTCGAAGTGTTTTTTTCATGTCTTCTGTTGGGGTGGGTTAGAAGAATCGTGGTGAAACGTCACCTTTATTACCTTTTCCAAAGTCGTAGCCAATCATGAGTTCATGACTACCAGATGTATATCTACCGATATCACTGGTGACATAGTCATAGGCGTAACCGAATTTGAGTTTATTATTTACTTCATATTGAACGAGTGCACCAACTGCGTCTTGCCAGCGGTACATCGCACCAATCCAGAAGCGGTCGTAGAGCATAAAATTGGCGGTAAGATCCATTCCGGGAGGAGCGCCATTTACTGCTTTGAGAAGGATTGTGGGTTTGAATTTCACATAGTGATTGATGTCCCAAACATAACCTGCTATGAGGAATCCGTGGATTCGTTCCTGGTTATCTGTAAAGTTTGGAAGGTCGCCTTCTAGTAATTTGTTTTGTAGAAGTCTTGGAGTACTTAAACCTACATACCATCTTTTGCTGTACCACATGGCACCGAAACCAAAATTCGGGAGAGGTCTGGTGGAAATATTAGCTGCGAAAGCTTGGTCATCAGCGAGAAATGGATTTAGGTCTAACAAGTTTGCACTAAACAAATTGACGCCTGTTTTCAAACCGAATGCAAGCTTTGACTCTTTGAAAAAGATGCGATAGCTGATATCGGCGAATACAGAAGTTTGTTTTACCGGGCCATGTTGATCGTTGATTACAGTACCACCAATACTAATGTTTTCGTTTCTCAGGGGTGAGTGAACGGTAACAGTTTGAGTAATGGGTGCGCCATCGAAATTGACCCATTGAGATCTGTGTATACCCACCATGCTCAATCTGTCAGCACTTCCTGCATAAGCTGGATTGATGCTAAGAATATTGAACATGTATTGTGAGAACATCGGGTCTTGCTGAGCACGACCGGACAGAGTGTGAAGACACGCCGCAGCTACAAGAAGTATAAAAAGAATGTTTCTCTTCAGCATGTGATTATCGTTTTAAGTAAACAAATCCGCGGAATGCATCTTCTCCATTGCCGAGGTCAAGTATGTAGTAATAAGTGGACACAGGTAGATTTTCACCAAGTGTAGCAGGGTGAGAAGAGCGCCCGTCCCAATCGCTGAGATATGGAGCAGCTTCAAACACCTGCGCTCCCCAACGATTGAAGATTTTCAACGAGTGATTTGGATAGCTCTCGAGGTTAGGTATAACGAAAGTATCGTTGACGCCATCCCCATTTGGTGAGAAAGCATCAGGAATTTCAACAGTCAAACAGTCCTCGAGGATGTAGACTACCGTGTCAGTTGTGATACCACAAACTCCATTGTCTACTACCCATACAATCGTGCTTGGCACATCAACGAGTTCTTCGATGATTTCACCGAGAGAAATTACTTCTGCATTTGCGTCAGTGCTATCACTGATTACAATTGGGCCTTCGACTATTGTCCACCAACCGTTTGCTGGCAGTGGAGGGTCGGTCGCATTTAGGTTGAATGATTGGAAGCGATTTTCACAAATGGCATTGCTTTCACCGGCGTATGCTGCTGGTAGCTCTGGGTCGTAGACGGTGATGGTAATATCGTCTGATGAAATTCCACAGGCACCGTTGTCGACAGTCCATGTGAATGTATTGATTCCATTTTGGAATCCATACACGATGCTTTCATGGAATGTTTCATCGGTAAACGTATAGACGTTATCATTGAATGTCCAAACACCTTCTGCAAGACCCACTGCGATGCTTGCTTGCATGATGAGCGAGTCAGGAGCTCCGCAGAAGAACAAGTCGTCTCCAGCAAATGCTGCGGCTATAGATGCATCATTGACGTAGACAGATACAGTGTCGCAGGTCACAGCATTGGCACAAGCTCCATTATCAATACACCACACAAATAAATGCTCGTTGAGTGGGATGTCTGTGATCGATGTATTTGGATCGCTTGGATCTACAATTGTACCTGTTGGGTCGAAACTGATAGCAGTCCAAGTACCGAGTGCAGGGAAGAGTGGTTCATTACCATTCATTACCGCATCTGTAAGGTCGATACAGAATTCTTGATCCGGTCCAGCGTCTGCGTTGGGTGAAAGTGGATTGTTGATTTGAACAATCACAGTATCTGTAGTCGGCGCGCCACATGGTCCGTTGTCTATTGTCCACACGAGTGTGTAGATACCGATTTGAAGATCTGAAATCGTCGCATTCGGATTGTTAAGGTCAGAGAATGTTCCTCCAGTTATGGCACCATTTGGTCCGATGGCACTTTCTATTGACCAGAATCCAACACCAGGGAATACAGCAGCATTTGCATTGAGAACGGTGCTGCTTTCCGGAGAGCAGAGGAAGATATCTTCACCTGCATTAGCTGCTGGAGCTGTGTTATCATACACGAATACTTGCACATCGTCGTTGGAGTTATTGTTGCAAGGACCGTTATATATTTCCCAATTCAATGTATGAACACCTACAACGAGATTGCATAGATCGCTGTTGGGATCGGTAGGGTCAACGAAGCTTGGAGGAGCAGTGGCGCCACTTCCATTAACAGAGGAAACCACAGTCCAGGTTCCTGTTTGTGGATCCTCAAGTTCCTCGGCATCCATTGTGATACAATTCAGAGGAGTGCACGTGAAGAGGTCTTGACCAGCGAATGCGGTTGGGGCATCAGGCACGAACACTCTGATCTCCATTGTGTCTGTAGTGATTGCATCTATACAAGGTCCGTTGTCGATAGTCCATACGAATACGTTTGTACCATTTCCAAGGTTAGATACTGACGTGTTAGGGTTGTTAGGTTCGGCAATTGTTGCAGTTCCTGAAACGAGTGTCCAAGTTCCAATAGCAGGCACAATCAAGTCGTTTCCAGCCATGACGGTGCTTGTATTTGGGAAGCAGAGTTCCTGATCTGGTCCAGCATCCGCGGGTGGTTGATTTTGATCGTAGACATATATCGCGACCTCATCAACAGGGTTGGTACCACATGAACTATTATAGAAGGACCAAGTGAAGATATTGATACCTACGGCAAGGTCAACTACTGTTGTGAGTGGATCATTAATATTGGTGATTGTTGCACTTCCTTGAGTGATGTTCCAAGTTCCGAAGCTTGGCACATCGGCCTCATTACCAAACATGGTTACCTCATCTTGAGGAGTACAAATAAATTGGTCTGGTCCTGCATTAGGTGGTGTTGCCTTAGGATCGAAAACTCTGACTACAACGGTATCAGAAGTGATTCCATTTGGACATACCCCGTTATTGACAGTCCACACGAAGATATTTTCGCCCACTTGAAGATTCGTCATCAAAGAAGTTGGGCTATTCAAGTCGCCAATTATCGCGGGCCCATCGATGACAGTCCATGTTCCAATAGCAGGGAACTCAGCCGAGGATGCAGCCATGTTAACTTCTGTTGCTGGCAAGCAGAGCTCAATGTCTGGTCCTGCGTCGGCATTAGGAGTGTTTTCATTATAAATGAAAATTGAAACGACATCAAGCGTGAGTCCGCATGGGCCATTATCAATTTGCCACATGAAGATATTTTCACCAACGGTGAGACCATTGATACAAGTATTCGGATCATTTGGGTTTTCAATTTCACCTGTACCTGTAATTAAGATCCAAGTACCAACTGCGGGCTCAGATGGCGCGCTTGCACTCATGCAGTGTGTGCTCACAGGAGTACAATAGGAAGCGTCTTCGCCAGCGTTAGCGACGACCTCACCTGGATCAAATACAGCAATAGTAATGGTGTCTGAAGAGTTTCCGCACGCACCGTTATCAACGAACCATACGAAGGTATTGAATCCTATTGGCATATCAGTGATGGCAGTTGTAGGAGACGTAGGATCAAGGATGTTTCCACCACCGTCAATGTTAGTCCAAAGACCAGTAGCTGCGGCAGTGAGCGCACTTCCATTTACAGTAGTACTATTTGTTGGTAGACAGAGTTCTTGGTCAGGTCCAGCGTCTGCAAGAGGATTTTGATCGCTATAGACACGAATCTCCACAACATCGCTAGTCAAAGAATTGTCACAAGGTCCGTTTTGAATAGTCCATTGAAGAATATTTACACCCTCTGCAATGTTTGTTAGAACAGTATTTGGGTCAAAGATATTTTCAATATCAGCGCTACCTTGAATAATAGACCATTGACCTACGGCCGGGAACGTTACCGCATTGGCTTCCATCTGAGTTGAAATCAGTGGTGTGCAAAGCTCTTGGTCTTCACCAGCGTTAGCAGGAAGTTGTTCATCAGGGAATATGTAGATGCAAACTTGATCTTCTGTCACTGGTTCGCAAGGACCGTTGTAGACTGTCCATAGGAAGCAGTTTTCACCAACAGTAAGATCAGTGATAAGCGTGTTTGGATCATTGATATCAGCGATGGTTCCTGTACCTGCGACAAGCGTCCATGTACCAACGCCTGGTGTTGCAGGAGTGAGCGCGGCGAGATTTGTAGAACTCACGGGTTCACAGAATTCTTGATCTGGTCCTGCAGATGCTACTGGCGCATTAGGATCGAAGACGAATATTGAAACTTGATCGCTTGTTATAGATGGATCACAAGGGCCGTTATCAATAGTCCATTGGAAAATGTTTTCACCCTGCGGAAGATTTGTGATAGATGTGGTCGCACTGCTTGGATCAGTGATTGTTCCACCGCCGGATATAAGTACCCATTGACCTGTTGCAGGGAAAATCGGCTCATTAGCAGCCATATCTACACTGTTGATTGGCAGGCAAATTTCCTGATCCTCTCCTGCATCAGCTGCAGGTTGGTTTTCATCATAGATGAATATTGATACATAATCGATCGTTGGTACCTCACAAGGTCCGTTGTAAATTGTCCATGAGAAGCGGTTTTCACCGACAACGAGACCACTGATGTTGGCATTTGGATTATTCAAATCATCAATTGTTCCTGTACCAGTTAGTCCAGGTCCCACTTCAATAGCCCAAGTACCGAGTCCAGGAATTTCTGGGGTATTTGCTTGCATTGTATAGGTACTAATAGGAGTACAGAAAGACGCATCTTGACCAGCATTTGCTTCTGGCGCATCGTTGTTATAAATGAATACAGAAACCTCGTCGAAAGTTGTTCCGCAACTTCCATTATCAACTGTCCATCTGAAGATGTTTTCACCTTGTGGCATATTGAGAACCGATGTTGTGGATGCGGAAATATTCGTAATCAATCCACCACCTTGTACAATTGTCCACTGACCAATTGAAGAACCTACAACAGCAGATCCAACCAGCGTAGTAGACGTTGTAGGCAAGCAGAACTCCTGATCATTTCCTGCAAATGCCGCAGCTTGGTTACTATCAAATACGTTGATAGTTACACAATCCGTAGTAAATGGGGGATTACAAGGACCGTTTAGAATATTCCAACAGAATACATTTGCACCAACACCTAAGTTAGTTACCTCTGTGGTTGGACTATTTGGATTGACAATAGTACCAGAACCACTGAGCAGTGTCCAAGTTCCTGTAGCAGGGAATATCGCATTGTTTGCCGAAATGGTCGTAGTTGTTTGTGGCGTACAAATGTCTTGATCTGCGCCAGCGTTTGCTTCTGGCTGTGATTCTTCATACAAGAAAATAGAAACAAGATCAGTGGTATTTGTGACAGGGCAAGGTCCATTGTACACTGACCAAGAGAGTATAGTTTCTCCCACCACAAATCCAGAGACGGTTGCATTGGGGTTATTGATGTCAGAGATACTTACGCCAGACCCACCAGCAATGATCGTCCAAACACCAATACCAGGAACTGCTGGAGTGGTGGCGTTCATAATGACGCTTGTCGTGGGTTCACATACATGAATATCTGCTCCTGCATTTGCCGCGGGTGCGTTGTTATCAAAAACTCTAATTTCGACTTGATCAGTTGTAATGCCCGCTGCGCATGGACCGTTGTCTACAGTCCATCTAATAATGTTGATGCCGACAGCAAGGTTACTTACAGTAGTATTCGGATCGTTTGCATTTGCGAATGTTCCAGAACCTTGAACGAACGACCATGTTCCAGAGGCTGGGAAGATATAGTTGCTTCCTTGCATTGCAACGGTAGTGTTCGGCAGACAGATTTCTTGATATGGCCCAGCATTCGCGATGAGGTTGCTATTGTCAAATACAAAAATTGATACAAAGTCAGTGGTGATTCCATTTGGACATGGTCCGTTGCTAATTGTCCAACTGAAAATATTTTCACCTACGGGAAGATTCGTAATAGCTGTGGTTGGGCTGTTTGGATCGACAATGTTTCCACCTCCCGCTACAAGTGCCCAAGTTCCCGTAGCAGGGAATGTGAGCGCGTTGGCAGACATGGTAGTATTTACAGGTACAATGCCCGTTGAACATAATTCTTGATCCGTTCCAGCGTTTGCATTTGCTTGGTTTTCATCAAAGATGAAAATGCTGATGTCATCTTGAGTTATTGGACTTAGGCAGTTTCCATTAGAAACAGTCCAACGCAGGATTGTTTCTCCTACGGTCAAGCCAGTAACATTTGTGGTTGGGTTGTTCGGGGTGGTAATGTTAGCAGAACCTTGAACAACAGACCACACTCCGCTTGCGGGGAAGATAAGACTGCTGCCTTGAACTGTAGTGCTCGAAGTAGGTGTGCAGAATTGTTGATCTACGCCTGCATTTGCGATCGGATTATTTTGATCAAACATCCAGATGCTAACACTATCGGTTGTGAGTGGTGCTGCCAAGCATGGTCCATTATAAACCGTCCAGACAAGTATGTTTTCTCCAACCGCTAGGTTGGTCACTACAGTCGATGGATTATTAGCGTCAACGAATGACGCGTTTCCTTGAGCTACAGACCAAGTTCCAAACCCTGGAGTTAAAACAGGCGCTGCTGAGAGTGTTACGCTATTTTGAGGAGTACAAATTGTTTGGTCCGGTCCTGCATTGGATTCGCCTTGTGCACTGTTATAAACAATAATGCTCACATCATCTGAAGGCGAACCGCATGTAGAATAGTTTACGGTCCATCTAAAGATATTCTCACCAATTGAAAGTCCACTAACAGTGGCGTTTGGATTATTGATGTTGGAGAATGTTCCAGTACCCTGTACTACAGACCAAGCTCCAACTCCAGGGAAGACAGCTGCATCGGCTGTAAGAGTGGTGGATGAAGTGGGAGAACATAATTCTTGATCAATTCCAGCGTTAGGTTGGGCTGCTCCGCCATTGAATATAGTAATAGTGACTTCATCGAAAGTCAAAGCATTTGCGCATGGGCCGTTTTGTACTGTCCATCTGAACACATTGGGGCCGATGGCCAGACCAGTAACAGCCGATGCAGGATTCGTTGGGTCAACAATGGTTCCTGTTCCACTAACCAATGTCCATGTTCCAGTAGAAGGGAAAATTGGTGTACTTCCGCTGAGTGTTGTGGATGTAATTGGCGTACAAAGATCTTGATCGGGTCCAGCGTTAGCAGAAGGACTCGAAGAAGAGAAAACAGTGATTACAACGTCATCAAAAGTTGTCTGCGCTCCACAAGCGCCGTTATTTATTGTCCACCTGAATGTATGAACACCAACGGGCAAGTTTGCAATTGTTGTGGTTGGTGAGTTTATACTCACGATTGTTCCACTACCTGAAACCAAAGTCCATGTTCCAACCCCAGGGAATATAGCGCTGTTCGCAGCCATTACCACGCTAGAAGTGGGTGTACAGATGCTTTGGTCCGGGCCTGCATTGGCAACCGGGGCATTCGTATCAAATACAAAAATGCTCACCTCATCAAAAGTCACACTGTTGGTACAAGGGCCATTGCTGATTGTCCATCTAAATATGTTTTCGCCTATTGACAATCCAGAAACGGTGGATGTGGGTGAGGATGGGTTTGCAATTGTTCCCGTTCCGCTGATGAGTGTCCACTGACCTGTTGCAGGGAACAGAGCATTGTTTGCTTGAAACTGAGTTGTAAGTGTTGGAGAACACAAGTTTTGATCAGGTCCTGCATTAGCAGTAGGTTGATTTCTGTCAAAGATTAGAATTGTGATTTCATCGAAGGTTTGATTTGGAACGCAAGGCCCATTGGTGATAGTCCAACGGAATACATTCGCTCCAACACCAAGTCCCGTAACTAAAGTTGATGAGCTTGTTGGGCTTACAATGGTTGGTGTAACAGGTCCTGAAACCCACGTCCACAGACCCGTTGCAGGGAAGATGGCATTATTTGCAGTAAGAGTTGTAGAGCTAACGGGTTCGCAGAAGCTTTGATCTGCGCCTGCATTTGCGGCAGGTTGAATATCACTGAATACAAATATTGAAACTTGATCAAAAGTCACTGAAGGATCACAAGGTCCATTGCTGATAGTCCATCTGAAGATGTTTTCGCCGACAGCCAGGCCTGTCACTGCTGTTGTAGCGCTTGTTGGCGAAACGATTGTACCTGATCCTGATATTAGTGTCCATTGTCCTGTGGCAGGCGCGATCAGCGCATTACCTGTTAGGGTAGTAGAAGTAGTAGGTAAACAAATGTTTTGGTCTGGACCAGCATTCGCTGCGGTCTGATTTTCGGAGAATTCAGTGATGATGATTTGATCAACAGAAGGCGCGGCACAAGGGCCGTTAAAGATGGTATAACTAAAAATATTTGTACCAACACCAAGATTGCTGACGAGCGTTGTAGATGCATTGGGTGTTGCAATAGTTCCCGAACCACTTACCAGTGCCCACTGTCCAGTAGCGGGGAATGTAAATGCTGTTCCAGTTAAAGTCAATGGTCCTTGTGAAGTACAAGCACTGAAGTCGGCACCCGCGTTTGCAGGTGGTTGAGCATTGTTGAATACTACAATCGTCACATCATCAAAAGTTGACGAAGGATTACAAGGCCCGTTATTTATCGTCCAGCGAAGAATATTTGTCCCAATTGAAAGTCCACTTACGGCAGTAGTTGGGTTGGTTGCATTAGCGAATACGGCGGTACCTTGTACGATGCTCCAAGAACCAGTACCTGGGAATATTACACTATTTGCAGCGAGAGTAGTAGAAGGATTGGTTGAACACAACTCTTGGTCTAGACCTGCATTTGCCGAGGCTTGTGCTCCAGAGAAAACGAAAATTGATACTTCGTCGAATGTCACCCCATTGGCACATGGACCATTGTTTACGGTCCATCTGAATATGTTTTGTCCAACCCCTAAGTTGTTGATTGCAGTGGTAGGAGACGAAGCACTTACGATGGTTCCGCTTCCTTGAATTATAGTCCATTGACCTGTTCCAGGAGCAACGACAGATGAAGCGCTCATGACTGTATTTACAGGCGCAATTCCGGTGAAACATAAGTTTTGATCTGGGCCTGCATTCGCGTTTTGTTGGTTTTCATCAAACACGAAAATGGTCATATCATCGAAGTTTTGACCAGCCGGACAAGGGCCGTTTAGAATGGTCCATCTGAACACATTTGAGCCAATTCCGAGACCAGAAATGCTTGCGTTAGGTTGCGATGGGTTTGCAATAGTTCCTGTGCCGCTTAAGAGTGTCCACTGTCCTGTTGCTGGAGAAGACACAGCACTTCCCTGCATGGTGTATGTGCTTGTTGGAGTGCACAATTGTGCGTCGGGTCCGGCATTGGGAGGGCCTTGATTATTATCGAAAATAACAATGGTGATCTCGTCAAACGTGATAGTGCCGCATGTACCATTATTTATGGTCCAGCGGAATGTATTTGAGCCAAGACTCAATCCCGTAATCTGAGTTGTTGGGCTATTAGGGGACACGAAGGTTCCTGTGCCACTCACTAACGTCCATAATCCAATCGCTGGGAATGTTGCATTGTTGGCGGCCATTGTTGCAGACGTTATTGGCAAACAGAATGATAAGTCTGGTCCAGCGTTGGCTACAGGGGCATTATTATCAAATACAGTGACACACACCTCATCAAAAGTTGGTGCAGCACAAACACCAGTATTGATTGTCCATCTGAAGCAATTAATTCCAACTCCTAGTCCAGTAACGTTGGTGATTGGTGATGTTGGATTGCTGAATGTACCACTTCCCGAGACAACGGTCCACTGCCCAGTTGCTGGGAAAGTAGGACTATTTCCCGTGAGGGTAATGCTCGATGTGGTGTTACAAATACTTTGATCAGCGCCAGCATTCGCTGCAGTTTGAGCGGCAGGGAAGACTGTAATGGTCATTTGATCGCTCGGTAATATTGGTGAAGCGCAAGGGCCATTATTCACCGTCCATTGAAGTGTATAAATTCCTTGGGCAAATCCACTAACACTTGTGGTTGGACTGGTAGGGTTGGCAATGGTGAGCGTGTTTGGTCCGCTCACTTGCGACCAAGATCCTGTGGCAGGACTTATAAGGCTATTACCCGAAAGACTTGCGGATGGGGCATTGGAACAGATCTGTTGATCGGGTCCAGCGTTTGCTTGTGTTTGAGAACTGCTGAAAACAAATATGGCTACAAGATCATTCGTACTTCCGCAAGTTCCATTGTTGATTGTCCAGCGGAATATATTGATACCAACCGCCAAGTTATTGATTGTTGTTGTTGGGCTATTTGGGGAAACAATAACACCAGAACCCGCCACTAGTGTCCATGTTCCAACCGATGGAGCGATTGATGCGTTTGCCGCCATGATGGCGCTGCCTGGGGCGACACCGGTGAAACATAGAAGTTGATCTGGGCCTGCATTAGCAACTTGTGCGTTTGCATTGAAGACATTTATTGTCATTTCATCAAACACTGTATTTCCGCATGCACCATTTTGAATAGTCCAGCGGAATGCGAAAGTTCCCGTGCTGAGATTGGAAATAGTAGTTGTTGGAGAAGTTGGTGTATTAATAGATGCACCGCCAGGTCCACTTACTTGTGTCCATAAACCTGTAGCAGGAGCTACAGCAGCTGTGGCTGCCATAGTGAAAGTATTTGTTGGTAAACATATAGTAGCGTCGGGTCCAGCATTCGTAGTAGATATATTTCCATTGAATACTGTAATTGTCATTTGGTCGCTTACCCCAGGGTCACAAGATCCATTGGAGAGTGTCCATTGGAACACATTGTTGCCAAGGCTTAGACCGCTTACGGTTGCGGAGGTTGGTCCTGTTGGTGCGATGGTACCAGTTCCTGAAACGAGTGTCCATTGACCTGTTCCGGGTGCTGTTGGTGCATTACCATTAATGCTCGCGGTGATCGGTGTGTTTGTAAAACAGAATGTTTGATCAGGGCCGGCATTGGCTGCAGGCTGCGCTTCTGGGAATACTGTTATGATGACATCATCTACAGTAATTGCTCCTGCGCAAGGACCGTTATTCATAGTCCAGCGGAATCTATTTTGTCCAAGAGATAAGCCAGACACTGTTGCATTCGGGGCATTCACATTTGAAAAGGAACCGGTACCACTCACCACACTCCACGTTCCAGTAGCTGGTGCTATAGGCGAGTTCGCTGCGAGTGTAGTGCTGTTATTTGGAAGACATACTGTCTGATCAGCTCCGGCATTAGCGGCAGGAGAGGATGGGTTGAATACAGTAATAACGATTTCATCAGTGAGTGTTCCACAGGGACCGTTGTTGATCGTCCATCGGAAGCGGTTGACACCGATGCTTAAGCCAGTAACGGTGGTATTTGGTGCGCTTGCATTTGCAAACGTGCCCGTTCCTTGTATTACACTCCACGATCCTGTCGCTGGTACAATTGGTGTATTACCAGTCAGATTGAGCAATGTGAATGAACCTTGACAAACTGTTTGATCAGGCCCAGCATTCGCAGGAGGATGACTGTTATTAAATACGCGAATTACCATTTCATCATTGGTATCACCTCCGGGACAAGGTCCATTGGAGATATTCCAAACGAACGTGTTTACTCCAACTCCAAGATTGGTGATGAGGGTTGTTGGGCTATTTATATTTTGTATAGTAGCAGTCCCTGATGTGATCGACCATGTTCCAATTGCCGCTGTACCAGGGTCATTTGCCTGCATGGTATAGGTTGTTGTGGAACACAGGTTCGCATCGGGCCCTGCGTTTGCGGCAGGTGGCTCTCCTTGGAAGCGAGTTATATTTATCAAATCAACGCGATTCACTGAGCACCACGGGTAGCTTTGAGTCCAGATGAAGGAGTTTTGTCCAAGAGATAAATTAGAAACAGTGGTAGTTGGCGAGTTAGGGTTTGCCAAAATACCAGTACCACTTGCCACTGTCCAGAAGCCAACGGCGAAAGGGTCCGGGTTAACAGCTGATAGCGTAGCTGTGCTACCCCCACACACAAACTGGTCAGCACCTGCATTGATTGGAGTGTTGGGGTTGACTACAGTAAACACTAGATCTAGATTGCCTTGAAACCCAAACTCATTTTCGATTACGAAATTGACAGTGTCTCTTCCAACGAAGTTGAATGGAGCTGTGTATCTGAAACAAGTATCATGAGGCGAAGAAGGGGGCGCGATGATGATGTTACCCTCATTACCGCTAAAACTATCGATGAAGTTATTATTACCACAGCTAAATACTCGCAAGCAGTGATCAACACTTTGACCTTGACAAAGAGTTGCTACATTATAAATTGTAGTTGGGATGGGTTCTGCTGCAGTTGGGTCTTGAAATTCGAAGGCATCATCAAAACCTGATAAATATCCATAGGCACCCGTTGCTCCGTTACCCGTGAGCCAACCCGCGTGGAAAAAGCCTTGGGATTGTACTACGACACTTTGAGGTAAATTGGCATTCGGAATGGTGGCTGCCCTCCAACCTGGTAGTCCCGGTACGTTATTGATAATTATGCCCGGGAAAGAAGTGAAGGGTGTACCGTTGATCGTTAGTGTACCCGCTGCGGTGGGTTGAATCAACAATTGCATAATTTCAAATAGTCCAGGAATATTAAACCTATTGAATTCAATGTATCTTGAACCAGTACACGAAATTTCGGGCATCGCGCTCATGTCAACTTCCTCGTCCACAGAGCATCCACTGACGTGATAACAGAATGCAGGTCTGTCCGTTCTAAAGTAGTGGGGTGTTCCAAACGCACCTGTCATTGTCCAATCGAAAAACTGACCAGCATTGATTGTTGCAGCTGGGGTAGCCGAACCGTCAATGTATATATTGGTATTGTTTTGTGTAGCTACAATAATTGAATAATCCCATGGGAAGTTATTGTTCCCCTTAATGCAGACCCATTCGTTACCAGCCAAGCCAACAGGCACGAGCTGGTCGGTACCTCCATCCGCAGCGTTTGCGCCGGCGCCTGAAATTCTCGTGTGTGTCGAACCGCTAGTCACGACAATATCCCGATTTGATGTCACTCGTGACCCACAGACGTGTTCCACGGGGCTATTACCTCTTATCAAATAACTTTGACCAGCTTGTAATGTTACCGTATGTGGGTTGGGTAATGCGCTTGTGCCGTACATTGTAAATGGCGTTTGAAAAGTTACTTGCGTATTATTTTCAATGGCCATGACACTGATAAAGTGATACTCTTCAGGTCCGTAATTTGAGTTTAGGTTTCTAACCTGTGAACCACAATAGAAATCTCTACCTAAAGCGTTGGTACCTTTGAGCGTAACCAAGGTTTGGTTGGTACCTCCTGCAACGCGGTGCACGCATTGAATTGGAGCAGAAGAGGTTACTCTTAACCCATATTGAGTGCTTGGCACTCCTTCTACATTCGTTTGACCTAGAACAGGAGTCAAGGGAACCACAAGAGGGGTTCCTGATGTGACGGTACCCGTAAAGTTGAACGTAGTTCCATCCAAAGTAGAAATGTTTACAGTTACAGGAAAGCTGAAAGGTGTGCTTATAACGAAGCTTGATGGGCTATTTCTATCAGTATTAGAAACGTCCCAAATTGGAGGCATCCAAAACTCTGTATCGAACTGTGCTTTTACACTTTGAGAAAAAACAAGACCAAGGATCACAAGCATACAATTGGCCAACAAACGGGATATATATTTTCCTACCATGGGTGAAGGGTTCTCGCTTTATTTGAGTTAAGAAGTTTAGGACCAATAAATAATTATTAGCCGTCGTAAAATTCACAACATCAAGCGCGCGTAATTTCAACCTCGTCGAAAGATTTCAACAAGTGAAAGTGCAATGCCTTGATTTTACTCTAATTATGGATGGTCTTAATTTTTGATGACCTTGTGATACGAAGAATATTCACTAGAGGTTACCTTCGCCAAATAGGCTCCAGACGGTTGATTGGATAGATCAATATTTAGAATTTCACGAGCAGAAATGCCCTTGTTACTCAAGACGATTTTACCATCGAGACTTAGAATTTCTATATCAATTATTGATGATGAAAGTTCTCTTAAGTCCAGCCAAATCACACCCGAGGTCGGATTTGGATACAGGTTGATGTTACCAATTAAGCTTTCATTATCAATAGAGTTTACTACAGTGATAATGTTGCCCGTAATTTCGCATCCATAGTCGGTCGTAACAGTTATTCCATAGTTTCCACTTGGGGGGTCTACAATGAAGAAATCAGTTGCTCCTTCGAGTGGCAGCCCGTTAAAACTCCATTGATAGGTTTCATAAATATTATCCACGTAAATCTCATTTGCCAAATCATCATATACAGGAGTCACGGGTAAACACAGCGTAAACGGCTCTGATGTAGACTCACACCCAAAGTTATTGACCACAACACAAGTGTAAGTGCCACCTTCGTCAGCATTATATGTTTGTCCATTTGCACCAACAATCAAGTCACCATTAAAAAACCATTGATAAGAAGCTGCATTTTCTTCTGCAATTGAAAGAATACTGTCAGCCGCGCTTATCGTGGCTTCGGGCGAACTAAGCACGGTAACTGTCACTGTATCTGTAATATTTAAGGTCTCCACAAGATTGATGGTAAAAGTGCCAATTGTGCCGTCTCCCGAATTGAAAACTATTTGTCCAGCGCCTAGAGAAACATTGAAAATGCTCAGCACATCATCTTGAGTTACATCATCTTCGTCCCAAAACGTGATTGTATAGCTTGATTCAGAAAGTACAAGGTTGAGATTGCCCCAGATGACACTGGTCGTGTTATCTGAGGTGGAAGATGTGTAGACCACATTTCCGTTAGCATCCGCAAGCGTAAAATAAGGGTCTGCGGGGCCCGAGAAAAACTCGTCAACATCACCATCTCCATTTCCATTTATGTTTCCAAGATTCACCTCATTTAAAACATATTCAGAAATAACTGTGGTTAGTGAAACTTCATATTCACCCTCTTGATTGTATTCAGCAGTAACCGTGGGGGCATTTGAAAACTCACCATTTCCGAGATTCCAGTTGTATGTTGTTACTTGACCTTCTGTGCCTGCAAGTGTAGCTTCAAAAGAAGAGGTAAGGCTCCCACAGCTAGCGGTGTTGTCAACGGTGAAACTCGAAGTGGACGTGCTGCCTTGCTCTACTACTAGAGAATATGTAAAACTTTGATTTTGGTTTACTTCGAATCCTGCCACTGATGCTAATACAGCTACATTGATTAGTACATCATAAACACCCGCCACAAGTGGAGTTCCGCAAATAGTCGCACAACCGTGATTTTCACCTTGAGAAGGAAAATAGATGCCATCAGCGTTATTGGTGGTATAGGACAAACCAAAAGGCAGACCTGTCACAGAAGTAATCGTGATCTGATTAAGCGTTACCGTAACATTCAACTCTGGTTCTAGCACTGTGGCGGGCATATAAAATGTCAATACCTGCTCATAATATTCTCCTGTAAATGCGACGGGTAATGTTTCTGGACAAACTGTGGGTTGGCCATCTGGACTCACGCATGACTGATCAGGTGTACAAGTAGGGCACTGGCTCCAAGATACAAGGCTTTGTAGGGCGAAAATGAAAATTGCAACATATCTCATGGTTAGAACAGGTCAAAGGTTAAGGCAATGATAAGAAATTCTCCTTTTGTGGCGATTGTTTAGATATTAATTCCTTATCCATGTCTATTTTTGACGACTCAAAAAATAAATGGAATGAAGAAAATTTTACTTTCAAGTTTCTTATTCGTTTTTGGTTTAATGACCTTAAACGCGCAGGTCGTAATCAACGAATTGGATGCCGACCAGCCGATGACAGATGCTGCAGAATTCGTAGAGCTTATTGGCGAGCCCAACACTTCTCTCGATGGTTTGGTGGTGGTATTTATTAACGGAAACAATGACCAAGCCTATGCTGCTTTTGATCTGGATGGATTTTCAACAGACGCAAATGGCTTATTCGTTTTAGGTAACGTTGGAGTGGCTGCCTCACAAATAATTTTTCCTGACAACAGTCTTCAAAATGGTCAGGACGCTGTTGCTATTTATACCGGAAATGCCGTGGATTGGCCCGCGGGTGCACCAGCTACAAATGTTAACCTAGTAGATGCGGTCATCTATGACACTCAAGATGCTGATGACACCGTACTTATTGATATTCTTACCCCTGGCCAACCTCAAATTGATGAGAATCCCGACGGTAACGGTGTGTTCAACTCGATCTCTCGTGTGCCAGATGGCGGTGCTGCTTTCAACACGTCCACATTTATTGTTCAGGCTCCCACTCCAGGTGCATTCAACGCTACGGCAGGCCCTGTGTGCAGCGCGGGTACTGTTGCTATCACTGGATTTACTGAGCCTATTTTGCTCTGCAGCGATCAGACTTATGGCGATGTAACGTTCACTTCTAACTCCACTCAAATAGGCGATGGAATTTGGTATATCGTCACTAACACTAGCGGTGATATCGTGACGTATTCTGAAACAGGGGTAATCAATTTTGATGAGTTTGAATTGGGAAATTATCAGATTTATTCATTCTCATTCATTGGTTCGGTTGATCTTCTAACACTACAGGCTGGTCTTCCAGTGAGTGGTGTGACAGCAGCCGAATGCAATGATGTTTCTACAAACTTCATCACAATTCAAGTTGTTGATTGTAGCGTTCCTATTTGTTTAGGTGGTACCCTTGAAGCGTTGTCTACCAACACTTTCTGCTCAAATGCAAGCAATGCAGAGTTTGTGTTCTCTGTTTCTGGCAATCAAACAGAAGGAGAGTATGCGTTTATCTTAACGGATGAAAACAATATCGTCGTTCAAGTATTCGAGGGAACTTCATTTATCACAGATAATCTTGAAATCGGTACTTATCGAATTTGGGGATTGAGCTATTATGGCACTTTAGACCCTTCTACTACAGAAGTTGGCGATGATGCTACAGCAATTGCTACTGACGGAGCATGCACGCAGCTTTCAAGCAATTTTATCACTTTAAATATTGTGAATTGTGAGTTTGAAAATGGCTGTCAAACGCTTATCATTTCTCAGTATTTCGAAGGTACAGCTTTTAACAAAGCCATAGAGCTTTACAACACTTCTAATTTCCCAGTAGATTTAGATAACTACGAACTGTTCCTCTATGCAAACGGAGGTGTTGATGTGACCAATGCTTTTGCACCTCTTGGAATTTTACCAGGTGGCGAGACTTTCTTGATCGTTCACCCACAGGCTGACCCTGCATTATTGGCCATTGCTGATACTACTAGCAATGTCGTCAACTTCAACGGAGATGACACTGTAATCTTACAAGAAAACCTTGTAACTATCGATGTGTTCGGACAGCTTGGTGAAGATCCCGGAACATTCTGGACCACGCCCGCAGGCACTACGCAAGATAATTCATTGATTCGTTTTAATTACGTAACCGAACCAAACGCGGAGTGGGCAGTTACTCAAAATCAATATTTCTCTTCCCCAATTTCGAGCTTTGAGACTTTGGGAAGTCATGACTTTTTGCAGTGCAGCAATATCCCGCAAATGGGTTTTGAAATTTCAGCCATTTCAGTAAGTGAAGATATTGGGCAAGTAGAATTGATTGTGAATGCTTACAATATTCCGGAAGCAGTAGATATTCAAGTGACATTGGCCGACGGAACTGCTATAGCCGGTGAAGATTTCGTGAATGACAACAACTACAATCTTTCTTTCATCGCAGGAAATTCATCGCAAAGCGTTTTCATCAATATTATTGATGAGGACATCGAAGAGGATTTAGCAGAGTTCTTTACTGCCGCGCTTTCTTCAGCCTCGAATGTAGATTTCATCGTTCCACAAGTAACGATTACCATCGAATCGAATGACCAATCTTATCCTGTATATAACATCGCTGAAGTTCGAGGTGAAAACGAATTTGGTGTGATGGACAGCGTTGGTGTTTATTGCGAATTGAGAGGTATCGTTCATGGAATTAACTTTAATAGTGACGGGACACATTTCCATATCCTCGACGAAACCGGAGGTATCAAGGTATTCCAGGCATTACAAGACCTTGGATATACCGTAGTAGAAGGTGATAGCGTTCACGTGGGCGGCTTCATTGAGCAGTTCATGGGACAAGCTGAAATTCGCCCTGATTATATTACGCTTATCGACGGAAATCATCCTCTGCAAATTCCTTCTGTCGTGACCACTTTGTCTGAGGAAAATGAAAGTAGCCTTGTAACCATTAGCTGTGTGAATATTTCTAACCCTGGTCAATGGATTCCTTCAGGCACTGGATTTATCGTAGATATGACAGATGGCACAAATGCATTTGATGTTTGGATAGATGGGGACTCAGAACTCTTTACAGGAGGCTTAATTGAGGGCACTTTCACGCTTACGGGTATTGTAGAGCAGATGGACGACGCCTCACCATTCGACAATAACTATGTGATACTCCCAAGATACGATGCCGATATAGCTGATCAAGTGATAGCTGATTTCAGCATCCCAAGTCCGATTGTTTACGGTGATCAAGGCGTGACGGTAGAAATCATCAATAGCTCATCGGGCGCTTCATCTCTTGAGTGGGATTTTGGTGATGGAAACACCTTTGAAGGAGAAGTGTCTGAGCATACCTATTCTTACGACGCATTGGCTCCATTGGCAGAGATAAGTGTGACATTGATTGCAACGGGTGCAAATTGTACATCTTCGGTGACCCAGACGGTGGATTTGGTGTACTCTTCAGTAGAAGAGGTGGATGCTTTTGAATTGAATATCTATCCAGTACCCGCAGCCAACAATTTGACTATTGAGACAGCCGAACTTATCGAAACAGTTGAGGTGTTGGATATCACAGGCCGCACCGTGTTGAATCTACAAAACATGAATACTTACCGTGTAGACGTAAACACCAGCGCATTGAGTGCAGGTAATTATGTCTTGCGAGTGATTTCTTCGAAAGACGCGGTAGTCAAGAGTTTCATAGTTTCAAGATAGTATTTTTTGGTTAAAAAATGAAAGCCACGGCCCGCAAGGGTACGTGGCTTTTTTATGTGTTAGCTTTGCATCATCCTAATCATCCCACGCATGGAAAAGAATTTATTCAGAAAACTCGGTGGCTACTTCCTCAACGGGGTACTCATCATAGTGCCCATTGCGGCGGTCATTTATATTATTTATAAGGTACTCGAATTACTCAGCACCCCTTTTCTCACACTCATGTACAACGAGCGTGAACTCGCCGTTACAGGTCAACGAATTTCTCCGCTCGCTATAATTTCTCTATTGCTGTTTATTCTAATTCTCGGTTTTCTTGGTACCAAACTCATCAACGAACCGATCAAAAAACGAATCGCACAATACGTCGAAAAAATCCCACTTTACAAGAGCATTACTGACATCATCAACGCATTGGTCGGTAGTAAGAAGAGATTCAACAAACCTGTTTTGGTAAAGCTAAATCAAGAGCAGGACATCGAAGTGATTGGATTCATCACGGATGAAGATCTCAACGAGCTCGCCGATGACATCGACGGTAAGGTCGGAGTGTATCTTCCAATGAGTTTCAGTTTTTCCGGCCACTTGGTCATCGTTCCAAAGAGAAATGTAAAAGTGGTGGATAGAAACTCCGTGGATGTAATGAAGTATATCGTCAGCGGGGGTATTGTGGACTTAGATAATTCGGTTGATGACAAGAACTAAGGCATTAGCGATTCTTCACCTCACGGTCTTCATTTGGGGATTTACTGGAATTTTAGGTAATGAGATTGCCTTAGATGCCGATAGGCTTGTTTGGTGGCGCACTGCCGTGGCGGCGATAGCGATGGGAGTATGGGCCTTGGTTTCGAGGAAGTCGCTCGTCACCAATTCACGTGAGTTAGCAGCTTATGCGGGAGTCGGAGTCCTCACAGCGGCACATTGGATTTGTTTTTTTGGCAGCATCAAAGTGAGCAATGTAAGCACGGCCTTAGCTGTTGTCAGCACCACTAGTTTTTTTGTTGCTCTCGTTGCTCCTTTTATTCGAAAGGCGAAATTTGAATGGATAGAATTGTTGCTTGGAGTAATTGTGGTGGTGGGTCTGACTATCATTTTCAAGTTTGAAAGTGACAAAACACTCGGCATTTTTTTATCACTGTGTGCTGCGCTTTTGGCTGCGACCTTTTCAAGTATCAACTCTGTTCTGGTAAAAACCTATCCACCTACACGCATTGCATTTTATGAAATGCTTTTTGGAATGCTTGCGGTTTCAATTTACTTGCTTGTCAGCGGTCGTTTTCAAATGGAGATGTTTACGATCACAGCACGCGATTTCACTTTGATTTTGATCTTGGGAATTGTTGCTACGGCTTTTGCATACATAGTAAGTATTGATGTGATGAAGGTGTTATCACCATTCACCTGCGCACTCACTATTAATCTAGAGCCTTTGTACACTATAGTTTTTGCTTTATGGATGTATGGAGAAAGGGAATATATGAGTCCTCAATTTTATTTTGGCTCTATTCTGATACTGTCCACTCTTTTTATAGACGCTTTTTATAGAAAGAAAAAAGCCGCTCAACTAGGGAGTTAAGCGGCTTTTTGAAAGGTCTTTTAAATGAAGACTATTGGCAACCCATTTCGCCGTAGCCTGTTACTTCATCAAATGTAGGATCTTCTGATTCTTCGCCATCAAGGAAGGCGTCGAAGAAGTCAGAAAGAACCAAATAAGTTCCGTTGAAGTTCATTGAGTTATCAGAAACACTCAAGTTACCGCCGTTGGCAAAGTAAAGATTGAGGTTAGAGAAGTCCATTACAAAGGCAAAAGCGAAATCTTCAGCAGAAGTATCGCCATCTTCGAAGGCAAACCAATCGAAAATTTCGTAGTTACCTACTAGCTCATTTGAAAGCACGTAGTAAGCTGCATAGCCATTGAAGTATTCGAAAGGATCGAAGTCTTCGCTTTCTGTATCAGCTTCAGCAAGTGCTTCAAAGTCTCCTGAAAATCCGAGTACAATTCCGAACTCGTCCCACTCAAAGCCAGTTTCAAAGATATCTGGTGATTCTCCATCTGCTTCAATTTGTTCAGCAGACAAACAGATAACGTAGTCCATGTTGAGAACAGTTTCACCTGCTACAACAGTACCGCTTCCGCCTGATGAGGAACTGCCACCTCCTACACTAAACACGATGTAGCTTCCGTCGTTATCAGTGTAGAACATAGTACCATTAGCATCTGGATCGCTGAAAGAGAATCCATCTTCTGGATCTGCAAACACGTAGTCACGTGTGCCGAAGTCCATGTCAATGAATTTGTTTGTGTTTGGATTGTAGAAGCGGAGCTTTGGGATACGCTTCACTGCGTCTGAAAGTTCACGAACCTCAGAGCTATTAAGAGTTACTGTGCCAGTTGAGCGAGTAGCCTTACCTGTGCGAACCTCTTCGTCTTTTGTACAACCAGTGAAGGCCAATGCTGCGCCTACTGTGAGTGTTGCTGCGATTAATTTGATATTCATTTTATCAAAAATTATTTAAGTGATAAAAAAAAAAGATTGGATTACGAATATAGTAATATCCGTAATCCAATCAATATTATCTATTAGTTAAACAACCAACCGAGACGGATAGTTGGTTGGAAAGTTGGGCCCCAGTTGAAGCTTCTCCAATTTCCAGAACCATCACCTACGAGTTCGTTCTTACCTACAGATTGGTTACCGTTAGAAGCTGTTTCAACGAAAACTACATCGTTGAAATCAGTGTCACCTTGTGGAGCAGTAGTATAGATGAAACCGTTGTCATCAGATACTTCTACTTCAACGTCTCTCAAAGTTGTTCTTTGAAGACCGAATCCAATTTCAGCACCGAGGTAGAGGTTGTCTGCGATGTAGTAGTCAACACCAGCAAGAGCGTTCAAACCTACAGTTGTAGTACCTTCTGTACGAGTCAAGCTGAATACAGCGAAGTTCTCTGGAACAGCAGTAGCAGAGTTACCACCGAAGAATTCGCGCTCCAAAGTAGTACGGCCAAGACCGAACACCAATTCAGCACCTACGTATGGAGAAAGACGGTCAGTACCATCAAAGTGCATTTCATATCCTGGACGGATTGCGAAGTTGAAAGAACCTTCGTAGTCATAAAGAGCATCTACAGCTACGATTTGACCAGTTGATCCGATAACTTCAGTTGGCTGTGAGTTTACAGTTGACTCTCTTCCACCACCTACTGAGAAACCGATACGAATCGCTGAAGACTCGCTGTTGAACATACGGAAACGGATACCGTTTGTTGAAATTGGGCTACCGCCAAGAGGAGCAAACTGAACCTCGAGGTTCTTTTCGCCACCTGTTTGCTTTTGAGCGAACAAACCTGTGGTCGCAGTTAAAGCTAATGCAAGAAAGAAAATTTTCTTTTTCATAAATGTTGAGTTTTTGGGTTATGATATTGCAAGATTGTGCAATTCTTTTGTTTGATTTATAGGGTGTTTTACTGGTTTTCTAACTGTCAATTGTTAATTCATTAAAAATCATGAATCTGAACACGCGCCAAATGTATAAGTTTTTTTCGTCGATAAAACTAACTTTTGTCACGTTCTATAGCTTTTTTCAACCGACGCCCCTTGTCAAATTCTGAACCAAAAAATGTTGTAATCTATCCATTTCAAAAATAAAAATGGGTGAATATCGTTCAGGGCGCTCTGTTTCAATAAGTTATTCTACAGTCACACTTTTCGCTAGATTTCGTGGCTGGTCCACATTGCACCCCCTCATTACTGCCGCGTGGTATGCTAGCAGTTGAAAAGGTATGACAGAAATAATGGGTACCAGGGTATCGTCTGTTTTCGGAATTTCTATGGTATGGTCTGCCAATTCACTCACTGTTTTGTCTCCTGCGGTCACTACAGCAATGATTTTTCCCTTTCTGGCCTTCACTTCTTGGATGTTTGACACCACCTTTTCGTAAGATTGACCTTGCGTTGCAATCACAAATACAGGCATTTCCTCATCGATGAGTGCGATGGGTCCGTGTTTCATTTCTGCCGCTGGATATCCTTCTGCGTGGATGTATGAGATTTCCTTCAGTTTTAAAGCGCCTTCCAAAGCAACAGGGAAAGAATATCCTCGCCCCAGGTAAAGCGCGTTTCGGGAGTCCTTATAAATAGCGGCAATTTCTTTTACGTGGTCGTTGCTCTTTAGAGCTACCTCTACCTGATCAGGAACTGCATTGAGTTCTGCCATAAGTTTGATTACATCTTTCTGCTCAATAGTGCCTCTCACTTGAGCAACACCAAGGGCGAGCTGATAGAGCACAGTTACTTGTGCAGTAAACGCTTTCGTAGAGGCTACTCCAATTTCGGGTCCAGCATGCGTATATGCTCCGGAATGCGTTGATCGTGAAATAGTGCTACCAACTACATTACATACTCCAAAAATGAATGCTCCTTTTTGCTTCGCAAGCTCGATAGCCGCTAATGTATCTGCGGTTTCGCCGCTCTGAGATATGGCGATTACAATATCATCTGGGAAAATTACTGGGTTGCGATACCTGAATTCACTGGCATATTCTACTTCAACCGGTATTCGTGCGAAATCTTCGAATAGATATTCGGCAACGAGGCCAGCATGCCATGATGTGCCGCATGCGACGATGATAATCCGTTTTGCATTGAGCCACTTATCGCGATAATCATCGATACCGCTCATTTTCACAAAGCCATTTTGAATATTGATTCTTCCTCTGAAAGAATCACGAATCGAGCGAGGTTGCTCATGAATTTCTTTCAACATGAAAGAATCATAACCACCTTTCTCAATAGCCTCGAGCTTTAATTCTAATGCCTGGATATAAGGCGTCTTCGCTTGATTTTGAATCGTTACAATCTTCAATCCCTCTTTACGATCCATTAATGCTACTTCCTCATCATCAAGGTAGACAACGTTTTTCGTATATTCAATGATAGGGCTGGCATCCGAAGCGATATAGTAATCATCATTTTTTCCAACGCCAATCACAAGCGGACTCGACTTTTTTGCAGCCACCAATTGGTTTGGATTTTCTCTGTCCAATACTACAATAGCATAAGCACCATGAACCTCTGAAAGAGCGATGCGAACTGCCTCAAAGAGAGAGACGTTGAGTTTACTGCGTACATCTTCGATGAAATGCACAAGAACCTCGGTATCGGTCTCGCTATGGAATATATGTCCACGGCTCTTTAGCTCTTCCTTGATGGACGCATAGTTTTCAATGATTCCATTATGAATCAAGGCTAGTTTGCCATCCCCTGACAAATGAGGGTGGGCATTCACGTCATTAGGCACACCGTGGGTCGCCCAGCGTGTGTGACCAATACCAATTCCTCCGGTCTTAGAATCTTCGTCAACAATATTTTCAAGGTCAACAACTTTTCCTTTGCACTTGAAAAGACTCAAATCTCCATTTTCTAAAATAGCTACTCCTGCTGAGTCATAGCCTCTGTATTCTAGTCGCTTCAATCCTTTGATAAGAATAGGATATGCGTCGCCATTTCCAAGGTATCCAACAATTCCACACATAGTCTAGCGGTGTTATGATTTAGTAATAAGGGTGTAATTATTAATGCGTGTAAGTCAAGATCAAGCGCATGTTTTGACCTCTATCTGTGTCAGAATATAGAGGGCCGTGAAGCACTGACCGCGCCACGCTGACACCAGCATTCTGAGATAAAATGAACAAACCATTACTCTTGATTTCACCATTCAAAACGCGCTGAATGTAAATAGAAATATTGAAAATGTAGCGGTCAGTCGCAAAGTTGCCTGTTCCACCAATGTTTCCAAATATCTGATCGGGTAAAATTCGTAGCTCTCCGTCTTCATCTTCATACGCTAAGAAGAGACCTGCTTGAGGATAAAACGTTCTTTGATCCTCAAACGGAACCACCAGTTGCGCGAGGTTGATGCTACGACCATCCAAAGAGTTGAGACTTTCGATATACGGAATTTCCACCTTTACTTTGGTGCCAGAGCCCGCCTGCACGTAGCACAACTGATCACCGTTCACTGCTCCGTCGTTGATGAGAGGGCTCAATACAGTACCAAACCTGTTGTGTTCCAAACGCGTGTAGTATGAGGTTTCGGTGTTTATTGTAAAATCATAGAAGTCGGTTTCTTCGGTGCCTCCGTCGTCATAGCGATAATAAACTGTAAGCTTGGATGCTGCGTCAACGAGGTCAAAATTGAAAACGCCACCATTAGAAAAGTAAATGTTTGGACGAACATAAAACCCTTTGAAAAACTCCTTGAACGCATCATTAGACTCCAATGCACTCGCAGGTGCTTGCAACAAGTCATAACCCACTTGATCTCGGAGCTGGAGTCGGAGTTGCGGTTTTACAGTATCAGTGCCTACTACCACAATAGCCAACGGATCCATATTGTAGTACTGCCTATCCGGCTTTATTTCATCAAAGAAATTGTATTCCGTGTTTCTAGTGCTGTAGTAATTGCTATCGGGGTTGAGATCCTGTGTGATGCGATGCACTGCAAGCATTTGATTGTTAATCTTACCATACAAACGATTCGAAAAGACAAGAGATAAAACCACTGAGTCTACGATAGCATTTGAAGGAAAGCTGGGATTGCTCGTTGACAACTGTACTTGCGTATAAAACGAAGCTGTAGTTCTTCCCATAATAGGATCTTCGTAGGTTCCCAACATGACAGTCGACAAGTCGCTTGTTTGCAAGGAGTCTTCACGCACGGTTTGAGCAAAGAGTGTGGCGGTGTCGGTTTGATTGACACTTAGGAGGTCAGATTCTGGGATGAGATCTCCGCCTACATCTGTGGTGGGTCGCTTGCATGAAGTGATGCAAAGGGGCAGTGCAAAAAACATAAATAGCCCCAATTGCTTGAGGCTATTTTTATAAAAAAAACTAGATTTCATATTAGTCAACGAGCACGGACTTTCCCGCGTGAACGGCGTCAAAAAATTCATCAATTGCTGTGTGAGGGTCACCTTCTTCGAAAGAACGAAGAACGGGAACTTCCATTTTTGCAGCATACTCTTCGATGCTGCGGTCGAGGCTTTCGTGACCTGCAATGTATCCATCTGAATATTGAATAGCTGTCTTCACCAAATTATTGTAAGTAGGATCAGACAAGTTTTTCAACTCAGACGCTGGAATGTGGTCAAAAGATACTTTTTGCGCTATAGTTTTATCCAAACTACCTTCGAAAGCATCATCATAAGCAGAGAAAACAACTTTTGTATCAGCGAAGTGCGGGTCTTGGCTGTAAAGCTTCTTCACGTACATCGGCATCAGAGAAGTAAACCAGCCGTGGCAGTGGATGATATCCGGAGCCCAGCCGAGCTTCTTTACTGTTTCGAGAACGCCCTTCGTGAAGAAGATCATTCTCATGTCGTTGTCTTCGAAAAGATTGTTGCTATCGTCAGTGAGGGTAGCTTTTCGGTGGAAAAACTCTTCATTGTCAATAAAGTATACCTGAAGGCGTATCTGCGGAATACTAGCAACCTTGATGATTAGTGGGTGATCGGAATCATTCACAATCAAATTCATTCCAGAAAGTCGAATCACTTCATGCAATTGGTGTCTGCGCTCGTTGATCTTACCATAGCGAGGCATGAAGATGCGGGTTTCCTTTCCTCTTTCGTGGGCTACTTGAGGAATTTGGCGGCTAGACGCTGCTGTTAGGCTTTCTGGTGAAAAGGGTAGTATCTCTTGTGATACGAAAAGAACTCTTGTTTTGCTCATACGAGATAATAGAGATTTC
>JBKCOM010000192.1:0-3530 GCA_046309775.1 Flavobacteriales bacterium | reverse complement strand
GAAATTTCTTCAATTTTACAAGTAGAACTTGTGATACTTTTAGGCGAAGACGATCATTATGTATTGCAGAACTTCAATCAATCTGGTGGTCAAGCTGCCACACAAATGACAGTTATTCCCTCAAATAATGAAGTAACTGCTTATACAAGACTTGCAGATGAACTCAAAGAAGAGATTGTTTTTCTCAGAAAACTGGTTGAGAAGAAGTAATCACGGTTTTTTACTATAAGAGACAAGTTAAATAAAAGAAAATTACCATTTTTTTCCTGACCCAGAAATCAGCCTATGCTGGGAATGATTTCTTATTCTCTTTCTTGTCATTATCGGAAAGAATGGAAATCTCATAGGTTTCAGAAAAACGCGATTTCGTTACTTTCAAGTTTCCGAATATCCACATTGCCTTTATGGTGCCCGTTTCTATCATTTTCGTAAAACTATGAAAGGAAAAACCTGCCTTTTCCAATTCAAGCTTAGTGTAACTAAAGCGATTACTAAAATAGAGATCATTTAAAATCTGACGATTTTTCTCAAAATTCAATGCAAGAATTCTTGCAGAATCCGATAGTTTCCGCGACTTTGACGTTTCTCTATTATGAAACTCATATCGGCACTCTTTGCAACAAAACTTTTTCCGTTTTGAGCCTAAGAATGAATCTTTACAAGCCTGACACTTCTTCAATTCCAACTTGTAAATCATAATCTCTCTCTGTTCTTTATTCCCAAACCTCCATCATCATTTTTCTTCACACAATCGTCGATTTCGTCAACATGAAGACGAATAGCCCCTCCAATTTTATGTGATTTTAGTAGTCCCTTTTTTATAAGAGTTTCAATACTCCTTACCGATAATCTTAAATAATTTGCGGCCTCTTTTTTTGTCAGCCATTTGCTCAATATATTCATGGGTTAAAATTTTCTCCTGCAAATGTGATTGATTCTGAAGTGTTTTGTCAAGAGCTACAGCTGCTAGGGATTGTTAATAAAATTTCGATGAATTAATTATTTTTATTTTTTATTCTTGAGAATAAAACACTGTAATTGTTAAAACATCAGTATTTACTGAGTTTTAAAGAGTTTTCTATCTTTTTGCAGAAGGCTTTTCTAAAGAAAAACATCCAACTAATTAGCACTAGTTTTTATGTCGACTCAAGGATATTTCCGGGTACTCGCATGCACTCGTTTGTACATGCGTGAATATTCTTAAAATCTATGATTTTCATTGATTTTGAACATGTTGAAATTTAGGAATATAACCTACCAATTTTCTTTAGAAAAACCAGTTCAATGGTGTTTTTCTAAAGAAAATTCGAATCCTTGACAGACTCCATGATTTAAGAGTTAAAACGTTATGTTCATAATTAAGGGGTAGAATCGCGAAAAAGATATGCAACACAATGCAACACCCACAATTATATGAATGCATATCTTGAATAATGTGTTTTGTGCTTGATGAACTTAATACTTGCCCTGAAGTGCAGTTTGAAGTTTTACCATATCATCCTTCACTTTTTGGTCAATTAGCTTTGCATAATGTTGAGTCGTAACGATACGTTTGTGTCCGAGCATTTTCGATACACTCTCAATCGGTACCCCATTACTTAAGGTAACAGAAGTAGCAAATGTGTGGCGTGCTATATGGAAGGTGAGGGTCTTTGTAATTCCACAAGTACTTGCAATCTTTTTGAGCGCTTTATTTGCCTTTTGGTTACTGATCAGAGGAATGACTTTATCTTGATTAGGGAGCGCCCCAAGTTCACTGTGGTGTTTTAATATGATTCGTTGAGCAAATTCAAGCAAAGGAATATTACTAGTCACATTAGTCTTTTGTCTTCTAGTACGAATCCAGTAAGTATCGTTTTCTTTTACAATTTGATCTCCCTTTAAATTTTTCAGATCGATATAAGAAAGTCCTGTAAAACAAGCGAAAAGAAACATGTCCTTTGCCACCTCCAAATATTTTGAACTCATAGAGCTTGCAATGATTAATTGCAATTCATCTTCAGATAGAAACTCCCGATTAACCTCCTTTAGGCTAATCTTAAAGTTGAGAAATGGATCCAGTTGGGTAATGCCCCTAGCGCGTGCGTGATTAAAGATGGATCTTAGCGTTTGGATATATTTCATTGTCGTATTATGCGAGCATTCTCCACGCGTCCTTATATAAAATTCAAAGTCTTCTAAGAATCCGCCCTTAAGTTCATCGAAGCGAATATCCTGTCTTTTGTAACGCCCTTGAATGAAAGCAGAAAGATGAGCACGGCATCTCTTGTACTTCTGCAACGTTGCAACTTTGTTACCATCACCACCTATGGCTTTTTTGCGTTCGATAACCAAATCAAACATCTCTAAAAAAAGAGGATCTAGATTGTTGTTGGTTCCATTATATCTTGTCAATCTTTCCTTTAAATAAAAAATATCAATCGAACGCCCCTTCAAGAGCATTTCCTGCTGCATGTTGAGCACATTACGTTTGGTTTGGTCAACTAAAAGGTTGAACTGCTCACACTTCGATGATGAGGTTTTAATTGTATTTTTCTTAAAATCCCATTCGGTCTGGGCAACATCAATTTTGAGTGAAAGCTCGACGATTTGTCCTTGATGGCTCAAACGAAGGAAAATTGTAAAGACATCCTTCTTTCCGGTTTTTCTCTTTAAGAAAACGGTTGTTTTAATTGGTACTATAATCATGATTTCAATGGTTTTCAAAACTAAAAACATTGAAAATCAACGAGTAAATCAAAACAGCGCAGATGTCCGCAAAAGTGCGAATTCCGAAAACGGATTCTCCTTAACCGCAAAACCCGCGCAGAATCTGCGCAGAAAATCCTGCGCGGATCAGCGCGAAAGTGCGTTTTTTAGGTTATGGGGCTAAAAATAAAAAAGCCCGAAAACTCAATGTTTACGGGCTTTTTCGTGTTTTTTCGCTAATTTGACAATTAGGTCCTGCGGAGAGTGAGGGATTCGAACCCCCGGACCTGTTACAGTCAACAGTTTTTCCCGAGGGGACCGCAAATGGTTCACGGCTCAGATTACTCCTCGAGCCTTGAGCCAATTGTATCCTGAAATCGATTTAAAGTATTTTTCTCTTTTAAGAGCTTCCCTTTTGGTGACGAAAGATTCTGAATAATGTAAGACCAAGGGTCGTCGGGATTTTGTACTTCTTACCAATCCTTCGTTGTGAAATGACAATCGAGTATCGAGATCTTCGGTAAAGCCATAATAGTATTTTCCGTCCTTTAAACTTTGAAGAATATATACGTGAAAATTCATTTTTTTCTCCGAAACCTACTTTTTCAAACTGAAATAACCTCTAAAATGAAGCATATATCTTATTCTAGTTTATTCGAATAAATCGTAGCGTACTCATTTTCAATGCCTATTTATAGTATTTAAAGAAAAGTTTAACACAAGTTTGACAATTCAAAAAAAAGACTACTTTTGCCGCGGAGAGTTGGCAGAGTGGTCGATTGCGGCAGTCTTGAAAACTGTTGACTGTAACAGGTCCGGGGGTTCGAATCCCTCACTCTCCG
>JBKCOM010000191.1:0-6432 GCA_046309775.1 Flavobacteriales bacterium | reverse complement strand
GGTTGCTCCTCAGCAGAGCCTTTCTCCGCTTATCTTAGCAGCATTAAAGAAATACCTATCGCTTTATATTAACAATAAAGCTTTTCAACAAAATAAGGGACAAGGGTAGGTGTCCTGTCAAGCTATATTATGAGGTAGCATCTAGTCTCTAGTCACTAGTCTCTAGTCTCTAGTCACTAGTATCTAGTATCTATTTCTGCGGTTGTTTTCTTGGGGCCATTGGGCTTTTCTTTGGGGCTTCGTCCTCGTCCTCGTATTCATGCTCGCGCATGTTTTTCATGTCCACTTCCTTGCCTTCCTCTAATTTTTGAATCAACTCATCCAATTGTTCTGCGCTCAATTGCTTGGCGATGATCTTCATGTCTTTATCCATCAAGAAAACTTTTGGCGTGCTGTTTACATCCCAAGTGGTACGGTAGTTTAAGCTTTTCAAAGTAGTGATGCCTCCATAAATCAACTTGGATGCGCTATCTTGTTTCATGATTTCTGGAGTGTCACTTACATTTATCCAATCCAGTTTATTTTCATCGATAAACTTAACCCATTTGTCATTTTCAAGCTCGTTGCCGATTGCATATACTACAAGGCCTTTGTCTTTATACTTTTTATAAAGTTCATGAAGCTTCGGAACTTCTTTTTTACAATGTCCACAGGTAGATTCCCAAATTACTAGCAAGGTGTATTTTCCTGCATTCTTTTTCATGCTCACCCAATTTTTTCCGCTAGCATCTGGAAGTATAATGTCTTGTGCAATTTCACCACACATGCAATAGCGCTTTTCATCTGCACTTTCGATGATTTGTTTCATTTTGGCCGCATCCATCCAATCTACCATTCCAGTTTTGTAATAATTGTCTACCATGTAAACAAACAAGCGATCCATACACATGATCTTGGAGGTCTCAGCAGTGTAGGTGATGAAATTGACGAAATACTTGAATAAATCTTTATTTCCTGAAACGCGGTCAATAAGTTTCTTTGATTCCACGCACAGAGTATCTGGGATCTGAGGAAGCGTCTGTGTGATATATCGCTCTATCAAACGATGAATGTTTTGATCGCGAATCATTGCAGGTGAACTAAAGTCCACGTTATCCCAATAATGTTCACGGAACCAGTAATATTGATAGCGTGCCTTTTCGTCCTCAGTCAATGCTCCAGGAGCATCAGGCGTTTCAACATCCATACTCATTTTTAAGAGTTTGGTAAAAAGTAGGTTTGGATATTTAGCTATCAAATCCTTTTGATGGGCCACTACTTCTTTATTCAAGACATCTAATTGGTCTCTGAAAGGTTTCTTTTCTTCTTCTGTCTTGAGCGAATCATTAAGCACTTTGTCGATAGGTTCACGTTGTGCACGCTTTGTATTGATGTATCGGATATATTCAAAGAATCGCTTATTGTTCTCCGACTCGCGCACCACCAACTTATTGATATCATTATCCGCGCTGCATATGATGTCTATATTTTCTTGATCAACGATGATATCGAAAAATTTAGGACCAGGCATGATGATCATATATTTTCCAATTTGATCTGGAGCCTTTCCTTCAAACTCGAAATTGCCTTTGGAGTCTACACGAGTGGTATCATTGTAGTATGGGCTTTTTCCATAATAGTTTCCTAAGTATATCACTGTGTCTTTCAGTCCTTCTACACGGCCTTTGATGGTGTATTTGGATTTTGCTGTTTCAGCCTTTGCCTTTTGATTGGATGCTTGTGACCATCCTGATTGAGAAATAGCCGACAGGGCCATAATTAAAACAACAATTACTTTATTCATTTTCATATAGCTTCTTTTAGCACACATTCTATTGACTCCAAAATTCAATGGTAGGTTCCTTTGGCTTCTCATCTTTAACATTTCATTGAAGGTTGCAAAGATGAAGGGCGCTGCGCCGACTTTCAAGGATTGTTCCAAAACATTACCAACGTCAAGATGTTACCTTTGCGGTTATGAAAAAAGTTGCCGTTATAGGATGTGGTTGGTTGGGCTTGCCGCTAGCGATAGAGCTCAAGGCCAAAGGATATGAGGTCTATGGTTTTGCCCGCCGACAGGAGGTTCAAGATATTCTTAAGACGAACGACATCGTGGTTTTGCCGTCAGCAGATAGTCTTGAGAACATCGATGTGGCCATTAGTACACTAACGCCGCCAAAAACGGAAGAAGACCAAGAACTTCACACCAAGATAGCGCAAGCGGCGACATATAACGAGGTAGCGCAGTTCATTTATACTTCATCCATCTCTGTCTATCCAGATATGGATGCAGAAGTTTCAGAAGACGATTTCGATCCCAACCATGCCATCTCTCAACTTGAGGCCACTTATCGTAGACAATATCCGAAAGCAACCATCTTGCGTTTAGGCGGCCTATATGGCGGAGATCGTCACCCTGCAAAGTATTTATCCGGAAGAGCTAGTGTAGCCAAGCCTTTGGCTCCGATCAACTTGGTCAGCAGAGAGCGCGTAATCGACAGTATCCTCAAATGCATTGAACGAGATATTCAAGCTGAAATCATCAATGTGGTTGATAAAGAACACCCGACAAGGGTTTCTTATTACACTGAAGTTTGCAAGCGGCTGGGAATAGCGCCACCAATGTTTGAGGATAGTGTGGAAAAAGGTAAAATTGTGAGCACAAAAAAAATGGAGCAGTTGCTCCATTTATAAATCTTATATCGCTGTTTCAGGCAGTTGCGTCAATACCGCCACAAATTCCTCTTCAATTGCTTTGTGCTTATCGCGGGCATACCACAAATGAAGTTTTTCTTTAATCACATCCATTCCTGCATTTTCCGCCTTCAACTGGTCAATTAATTCTTGCGCTGGTGCCGGACGAGGTCCGAATTTGCCGAGCACCTGACCATTTTCAATGATAACGAAAATGGGAATGGATCTGCTTTTGCCGTTGGTCAAAAACATATCCATGATCTCGAGATTCTCATCACGAAGGATGTAATGGGTTCGAATCTTATTAGACAATTTAGATAGTTTCTCAATCACGGGCACAATTTGAGCGGCATCGCCACACCAGCCCTCGGTGATTACAAGAATATCCAAGTTTTTGTCCAAACCTTCTAAGGTCTGAACAGTGTTGTCGCTGAATGATGCATGCTTATCCCAACGGTCCATTCTATGAACGTTGAGTTTGCTGTATTCAAGCAATTCTGGTGTCTGATTTGGTCCTGTCACCTTGCCTGCCTCATGTAAAGTATCAATCAGCTTTCGGTAAGCCGCATAATCCATCGTCCCCTCGAAGCCATTATTTATAAGTGTTTGAAGTGCGTTCATTTTCCTATGATTATTATTGTACAAAGTTCCGATAGATCATTCACCTAAGCATCACAAAAATGTAGAATCATCCTAGGGCTAAGCTTTCATTCAAGATCATTTTTAAACTATGACACAGATCACCACACACCTGCGCAAGATGAGCACAACGCTTGATAATCAAGCCCAATACATGTTGCATCTGGTGGACATTCTCGATTATACAGGCAAATTTTTCTTAAATCCTTTGGTGGGAACTCACATCAAAATTGAATTCCTGAATGAAATACATTGTGTAGAAACAGGAAAGAAGATTAAAAAGACCTTTGGAGAAGGGATGAGTTATGATGCTTGGTTAAACTCTCCGATGGCAAGTCCAAGCATTGTTAATCCTGAGTTAAGCCGCATTCATGAAGGAATAGCATTGAGGGATTATGAATGGGAAATGGCTCATCACAATCAGCCCCACTATGTTTATTTATCCCGAACAAGTGGAATAAAAGTCGGGGTAACACGCGTTACGAATGTTCCCAGTCGCTGGATAGACCAAGGAGCTAGTGAGGCCATCATTATCGCCGAAACGCCCTATCGACAGCTTGCAGGACTTATTGAAGTAGCGCTAAAGGATACGATGGCAGACAAAACTGCTTGGCAAGCAATGCTCAAAAACGCAGTCAATGACACGACATCTCTCGTAACAAAAAAGAATGAAGTGTTTGAAATACTTGCAGATCAATATGAAGATTTCTTCTTTGATGATGATACGATTACAAATATTTCATATCCTGTTTTAAACTATCCACAAAAAGTAAAGTCAGCCAAGCTTGACACACAACCCGTTATTCAGGGAAAATTGATGGGAATAAAGGGACAATATCTACTTTTTGAAGATGGCACAGTCTTTAATGTGCGATCTCATGCAGGATATAAAATTCAGCTCACAGCACTCGAATAACCATGACAAAGCATCCACATAGCGACATTCAGCATCTTTACACACGAGCTACTTTCGGATTGCATCCCAAATTTTTTTCTAATAAATTAAATAAAAGTCCGAATCAGCTTTTTGAAGAACTTCTCGAAGAATCGAAGGAATTCTCAGACCTCAAACATTTTGAGGACATTCGAAGAAAGGGAAAAGATATAGGTGGATTTAAAATACTTAAAATGATATTGAAGAGCCGCAAGGAACTGCAAGAACTCAATCTTGCTTGGCTCGACAAGATGCATGTGAGTCGCGCACAACTGCGCGAAAAGATGACGCTCTTTTGGCACCATCACTTTGCTACCTCAGCACCATTTCCTGTATTGATGCAGGAACAAAACAATATGTTTCGCAAGAATGCACTGGGAAATTTTAGAGACTTGTTGCTTGAAGTGGCGCGTGATCCTGCAATGATTATTTATCTCAATAATCAACAAAATAAAAAGAATGCTCCTAATGAGAACTTTGCGCGGGAGTTGATGGAGCTCTTTACTCTTGGCCGGGGTCATTATACCGAACAAGACATCAAAGAATCGGCTCGTGCATTCACAGGCTGGCATATCGGGTTGGATGGTTATTTTGCTTTTGATAAAAAATCTCATGATGATGGTGAAAAAACATTTTTCAATCAAACAGGAAATTGGAACGGCGAAGACATCATTCGGATGATCTTAGAGAAGAAGCAAACCGCAAAATTCATTTCGCAAAAGCTTTATAAATTTTTCATTTCACCAAAGATGAATGAAGCATTTATAGAAAGAATGACCGATGAGTTTTACAACTCTAATTATGACATCACGCGACTGATTCGATTTTTATTTACCTCTGAAGAATTTTATGCGAGCCATAATCGCGGCGCGCTCATCAAAAGTCCAGTAGAACTCATCGTGGAGTACAAGCGATTTTTTTCATTAGAAATGAATAAGGATCAAAACATGATCAAGTTGCAGCGCGCCTTGGGACAAGTTTTATTTCTTCCGCCTAATGTTGCTGGCTGGCCGGGAGATCGCAGTTGGATTGATAGCACATCTCTATTGGTAAGAATGAATCTGCCGTATGTTTTCGCGGGCATTCACGAATATGATCCACAAGAAAAAGCGCTGCCAGAAAGTGCGCTCATCGATCAAAAGGGGCCCAAGCCTTTTTTATCAAAAATGAACATCTCCTCTTGGAATGAATTGGCAGCATCGAGTAAGAATCCAAAGGCGAAGACATTGTTTGATTTTTTAATAATTCATCCAAATATGGTTCATCCCATAGTATTGAATGAAAAAAACAATACGGATGAAATCTTGCGCGCCATCCTTTCATTACCAGAATTTCAATTGCATTAAGCCATGAACAGAAGAAGTTTTATCAAGACAACAGGGCTTGCCAGTGGTACTTTGTTTGTGCCGCAATTGTTTGCCAATAGTCCGTTTTCATTTTCCAATCCTGCGGATGATAGTCGCATACTGGTTGTGATTCAATGGAGCGGAGGCAATGATGGATTGAATACTGTTGTTCCATTCCGCAACGATATCTATTATAAAAACAGACCAAAGATTGCTCTCAAGAGAGATGAGTTGCTTCCTTTGACTGATGAGTTAGCGCTGCATCCCAAATTGGATATTATTAAAAAACTTTGGGACAATGGTGAAGTGGCGGTCTTAGAAAATGTTGGATATCCAGAGCCTGATCGCAGTCACTTTCGATCGATGGACATCTGGCACAGTGCAAGCGATTCGAACGAGTATATCAATACTGGATGGTTGGGAAGGTGGTTGGATCAAGGACGAGTGGCCTCTTCCGCAATCGAAATGGATGATAGCTTGAGTTTGGTGATGAAAGGGGATTCGCAAAAAGGGCTTGCAATTCGTAATATTGATGCTGCGAAAAGACTTGCTGCTATTGGTTATCATATCGCCATAGATATCGAACGACACGAACATGATCAAATCTCATATTTGCGAAATACACTACTTGAGGGCACGCAAGGCATCGAATATGTGCATAGTCAATCGAAGAAATTTGCATCAAAAGAAATTTATCCGGCCACGGAATTGGGCAAACAGCTCAAGAGCATCGCCGAACTTATTTTGAGCGGCTGCACTACGCGTGTTTATTATGTCACTTTAGGAGGATTTGATACACATGCAATACAGCCATTTACACAAAATACTCTATTCAATCAA
>JBKCOM010000190.1:0-36110 GCA_046309775.1 Flavobacteriales bacterium | reverse complement strand
TCGGTCTTGTAGGAGCCATCGAAATCGCTTTCATCGAAGTACTCTCCTCCTTCGCCAAACATATCATCTTCTTCATCCTCGCCCTCTGAGCTATTTCCGTGAAATTCATTGAACTCATCCTGGTCGAACTCGCTCCCGAATAGATCCATTTCCTTGCTGTCTTGGGCTGGCGCATCTCCATATACCATAGCGACACGTGGATAGATGGTACTTGGAAGGTCCTTTTTGATTTCTACCAATTCTACATAGAAAATCCACATTCGGAGAAAATCATAGACATAAAGGATTTTCTCCGATGGTTGGGTGATCATCTCATTGAGCTTTGTCGCGGACATGCTCAAGTTCTTTTTACCCTTCTCCCCTCCCATATCCATCAATGGGATTTCTAGCCCCTTACTCCAAGTATCGTCACTCATGTAAAAGCTGGCCATTTCACCTGCTTCGAAGTCAAAGGCATCAAGAACTGCCGTATGAAAAGATTCAAAAGTCGCGTCCGTTTCAATTTCGATATCACGGAATACATCCTCCTCAGTATCAATGATAACACGGAACTTATAGATGTTGACGTTGGTGAGTTTCTTTGCCATTTTCTCTTTTTGGGGTGACAAAATTAAGGGATTTAAAGCAAAAAGCCCCCCCGCCTATCGGCGGGGGGGGCTTTTTATTTATCTTTTTGAATATTATCTTCCTGTAACTACCATTCTGTTGGTCATCACTTCACCATCTACAATCATTCTCACAGTGTAGGTACCAGTGTTCAAACGCTGTGTATCTACAGAGAACTTGTACAGTCTTCCAGCGTCAGCAGTTCCATTCATGAGGCTGATTACTTCGCGACCTGTGATGTCATAAACACCACCGATTACTTGTGCTTCCTCTGGAGTGCTGAACTCGAATGTGAATCGATCAGTAGCTGGGTTAGGATAAGTCTGCATTACTGCAAATCCTTCAACCTCTACAGTTACGTGGATGATTTGTGTTGCCACTGTCTCATTACCACAGTAGTCAATCGCTGTCCAAGTGCGGATGATATCGTATGGGCAGAAATCATTGGTTTGTGTTTCTGTGAAGAAGATCTCTACTTCAGCAGTACAGTTGTCTGTAGCAAATACATCTGTTGGAACAGCTGGTATTTCAGACTCACAAACGATGGTCATTTCTGATGGTACGTTTTCAATCACTGGATCTACGTTATCTACGATTTGGATAATCTGAACAGCAGTTACAAAGTTTCCACAGTTGTCTGTAGCCTTGTAAGTGCGCTGTAGGTTACCGTAGCAACCACCAGAGAATATCAATTCTTCGATTACAGTTACCTGAACATCCGCATCGCAGTTGTCAGAAGCAGTGATTGTGTAGTTTTCTACTTCATCACATGATACAGAGATCCAAACTGGGAATGGATTGAAAGAAGGATTCACTTCGTCAATCACTGAAATCACTTGAGTCAATTCAGCAATGTTTCCGCAAGCGTCAGTTGCTGTCCAAGTTCTAGTGATAGAATAAGGACAACCTTCACCTGTAGTCTCATTAAACACTACATTGATAATACCATCGCATGTATCGAATGCAGTGAATACTGGAGCTGCTGGGATATTGTCGCAACTTACAGTCATATCTTCCACTTGACCATTGATTGCTGGAGCTTGAGTATCTACTACTGTAATAGTCTGAGTAGCCATAGCGCCATTTCCACAGTCATCATAAACTCTCCAGATGCGAACGATCTCATATCCGCATGAAAGCTCATTCTCTGTCTCTTCAAGCACGATATCTACATTCTCTGTGCAGTTGTCTGTTGCAAAAATGTTGGTTGGTACACCAGGTATAGCATTTCCACACTCGATAGTTGAACTAACAGGGATGTTGAACAATTGTGGATTTGTTACGTCAGCAACATTGATGAATTGCTGAATGAAAGTCTGATTTTCACAGTTGTCAGTAGCAGTCCATGTGCGTACGATGGTAAAGCCGCAATCCGCTGGAATAGTCTGTTCATTGAATGATACTTCGAGTTCATCATCACAGTTGTCTGTAAATTCTAATACTGGAGCAGCAGGAACTTCATCAGTACATTCGATGCTCACGTTTTCTGGAGCTTCAACCACCATTGGTGATTCGTCATCAGCTAATGTGATGATTTGAACGAATGTAGATTCATTTCCACAAAGATCAGAAGCAGTATATGTGCGTAGGACACGTCCTTGACAGCCACCGCTTACAAGGAAATCTTCCCAAGTCAAAGTAGGATTCTCATCACAGTTGTCAGAAACGGTAACCAAAGCTTGATAAGATTGATCACAGAATCCGATTACTTCAATCTGACCTACAATTACTGGAGCCGTTGTATCAGTGATTGTGATGAGCTGAGTCACTTCTGTGCTATTGCCACAGTTGTCAGTAGCAGTCCATATGCGGTTTATTACATAACCACAGTTGTTGAAATCAGATTCAAATGTGTTGTAGTCAACATCCAACTCTTCATCACAAGCATCACCGAAGCTTGGCTCACTGAATGGAACTTCCTCGTCACATTCAACTTCGATATTCTCAGGCTGAGAGTTGATGAATGGAGCGGTAGTATCAACAAATGTGATGGTTTGAGTAGCAGTTGCTACGTTACCACAGTTGTCGGTTGCTGTCCAAGTTCTCACCACTTCAAATCCACATTCGAATTCGTTGGTTACGCTTGACATCTCTACGCTTGGATTTTCATCACAATTGTCAGTAGCAGTAACGAATGCCGCAGGAACTGGCTGAGTACATTCCAATGTCTCGTTGGCAGGAACGTTCTCAAGTGATGGAGCGGTAGTATCAACTACGTTGATTGTTTCAGTAACTGAATTCTCATTACCACAGTTGTCAACAGCAGTGTACACGCGAGTGATCACATAGTTGCAACCTGGTGTTTGAGACTCAGACACTGTTACTTCCACATTATCATCACAGTTGTCAGTTGCAGTCAATTCAAGTGCCGCAGGAACTGCGTCGCACTCTACTGTCTGATTAGCTACAAGCTGGTCAAATGTTGGAGCGGTAGTATCAACAAAATTAAATGTAAATGTGCGGACGCTTGTGTTGCCACAATCATCGATAGCTGTCCAAGTAAATACTTGAGTATAGCTATTTTCACACTCACCAGGAATTTGAACAAAGCTTGGGATGATAGTTACATCCTCGTCACAGTTGTCAGTTGCTGTTGGAGCAATGATGCTAGGCATTACATTACACTCTAGAGTAGTTTCAGAATCCGTTCCTGAAAGCTCTGGAGCAGTAGTATCTGTCACTGTCAATGTCTGAGATGCTGTTGCCATGTTTCCACAGTTATCAGTTACGTACCAAGTACGAACGATAGCATAACCGCAATCAAGAGCCACCTCTTGTTCGTCCAATTGAACGTTCAATACTTCAGTGCAGTTGTCTGTTGCAGTTACCACTGGAGTAACAATCACTTGGTCGCACTCAATAGTTGCGTTCTCAGGAACACCAACTAATACTGGATTCTCAGTATCAATCACTGTAAGGATTTGAGAAACTGACGCTGCGTTTCCACACTCATCAGTAGCAGTCCATGTACGTGTGATTGTGTAAGGACAACCAGCAGAAGTAACTTCATTATAAGTGAGATCAACACCAGAACAGTTGTCTTCGGCCGTTGGAGCAACAGGAGCAGGAATTGCATCACAAAGAACAGTCGCATCAGCAGGAACGTTTTCAAATTCTGGAGCTGTAGTATCTACAACGTTGATATTTTGTGTAACAACAGTTGGGTTGTCACAATCATCGGTCGCAGTCCATGTGCGTACAATAGTATAACCACATGCTGATACGTTAGTCACTTCTTCTGTGAATTCAACAGTAACCTCATCGTCGCAAAGATCGCTGAAGGTAGGCTCTACCATCGGAATCTCATCGCTACACTCGAAGGTCAAGCCATTAGCTGGAGTTGACTCAATAGAAGGAGCTGTAGTATCAACAATATTAATAGTCTGTGTAGCTATTGTAGTATTACCGCAATCATCTGTTACAGACCAAGTGCGAACCATGATTGATCCACATTCCAACTCAGTAGTTTCAGCAGAAAGTGAAACAACCAATTCTTCTGTACAATTATCGTCAGCATTTACAACAACGCTTTCAATTTCATCAGAGCACTCGATAGTTGTATCGGCTGGAACACCAAACAATTGTGGTGCTAGGTTATCATAAACATAAATTAATTGTGTGGCAGTTGATTGGTTACCGCAAGCATCAGCGGCTACCCAAGTGCGAGTAATCACTGTTGGGCAGCTACCTGCTTCACTTTGTGAGAATGTAACTACTGGAGTTTCATCACAAAGGTCAGTAGCTGTTACGTTTGCAACACCTGGAATATTATCACAAGCAGCTTGCATTACGTTTGCAGGAACACCCACAAGCGTTGGAGCAGTAGTGTCTTCTACAATAATTACTTGAATTGCCTCAGAAGTATTACCGCATACATCTGTTGCAGTCCATGTTCTTACCAACTCATAGATACAGTCGTTGACAGGTACAATCGTCTCTTCAAGAGTGATAGTCACGTTTGAACAAACATCTGTTGCTACTGGTGTTCCTGGAGCAGGAATTTCAGAGCACTCTACAGTGATTGCTTCTGGAACGAAAGTAAACTCAGGAGCAGTAGTATCAGTAATTACAATTGTTTGTGTGAATGACACAGCATTTCCGCAGTCATCAATCGCAGTCCACACGCGCTCGATTGTTTCAGAACAATCAGTTACGCTAGCAATACCGCTGATGGCTGTAATTTGTAATTCATCATCACATGCATCACCAAAGGTTGGAGCCTGAGTAGGCATTGGAGCGCCGCACTCAATCTCAATCAACGCATCTGGAGCTGTAAGTACGAAAGGATCTGTAGTGTCTTCGAATGTAATCGTTTGGCTTCTTGAAATTGTATTTCCACAATCATCAGTTGCAGTCCATGTGCGAACTACTTCATATCCACACTCAAAGAAGTTGGTGGTCATTGAGAATGATACAGGAACTACCTCGTCGCAGTTGTCAGAAGCATTTACAAACGCTACTGGAAGCTGGGCATTACATTCTAAAGTTGTATTAGCAGGAACTCCGCTCAATGTTGGAGCTTCTGTATCGCGAACAGTAATTGTTTGAACGTGTGTTGCTACATTACCGCAATCATCAGTAGCTGTGTATGTGCGAACAATGGTGTACTCACAACCTGCACCGCTTACTTCAGATACAGTTACTGTAACGTTTTCGTCACAGTTGTCTGAAGCAGTCAAGACCGCAGCTGCTGGGATAGCGTCACACTCTACTTCCATATCCTCTGGAAGAGAATCGAAAGTAGGATTAGTAGAGTCGATAACAGTGATTACTTGAGTTGCTGAAGCTTCATTACCACAATTATCTTCTGCACTCCAAGTGCGGATGATCTGGTATGAACAGTTGTCAATAACAACAGTATCAGCAGACAATGAAACAACCATGATGCCATCGAAACAGATATCATCAGCAGTCACTTGGGCTGGTGCAGGAATGGCATCACACTCTACAGTAACATTAGCAGGAACATTCACGAGAACAGGCGCAGTAGTGTCAATTACAGTGATTGTTTGTGTGAATACCGCTTGGTTTCCGCATACATCTTCTGCAGTCCAGCTACGGATCAAAATATATCCACAACCGTCAGCATCGTTGATTTGAGTCTGACCGTTATAAACGACGTCAGCCTCAGAACAAGAATCGTCAGCAGTCAATACAGCAGGTGCAGGAATAGAACCACACTCTACAGTTGCGTTCGGCGCAGTAGAAGTAAAGTATGGAGAAGTTGTATCCACTACTGAAATCGTCTGACTTACAGAAGTTTCATTTCCACAAGCATCAATTGCAGTCCAAGTGCGGATTACATTATAAATGCAACCGAATGGAACCTCAACATCGTTCACTGATACTTCAAACTCAGAACACTCGTCTTCGAATGTAGGAGCACTTGTTGGGAGCGCTGATCCACATTCTATAGTTACAGGACCTGGTACGTTAGAGGCAACGGGACCTTCAGTATCATTAATGGTAATCACTTGAGTAGCTGTTGCGATGTTTCCGCAATAGTCAGCTACTGACCATGTGCGAATGATCTGGTATCCGCAATCTAGAGCAATTTCATTTTCGCTGAACATTACCTCTAGTTCTTCTACTGGTGTACAATTGTCATCAGCAGTAACGTTTGGCACAGCTGGTATTTCACCACACTGAGCGTCCACGTTGGCAGGAACACCAATCAACGTTGGGTTGGTGGTATCTGTTACAGTCAACATCTGAGTTGCTTGAGCGCTATTACCGCAAGCATCAGTCGCAGTCCATGTGCGGAAGATGAAATATGTGCAGAATCCGCTTGTCGTAACATCATTTACAGTAACTGTAATATTTTCAGAACAAGCATCTGAAACTACAACCGGGTTGATGTTACCAGCAGGAATATTTGAACACTCAACAGTGACATTCTCTGGAACGAAATCAAACTCAGGAGCATCTGCATCAACCACAGTGATTACTTGTGAAGCTGATACTGAATTTCCGCAGAGGTCAGTTGCTGTCCATGTGCGAGTGATTGTGTAAGGACAACCTGTACCTACCACTTCATTCATAGTAACTGTAGCTGAAGAACAAACATCAGTAGCAGTTACTTGAGGAGCTGCGGGGATGTTAGCGCAGTTAACAGTTGCATTAGCTGGAACACCTACCAATGATGGGTTAGTATTGTCAATTACAGTAATTGTGCGAGTGAATGTGGCAATGTTGCCACAGTCATCGATTGCAGTCCATACTTTCACTTTATCGAAGCTACAAGTTGTAACGTTTGCGATAGTAGTATTTGATGAAACGCTTACGTTTTCATCGCAAGCATCAGCAAAAACTGGAGCATCCGTTGGTTCTGCATCTTCACAACCAATAGTTATGGTAGCAGACGGAGCGTTTACAATGTAAGGAGCAACGTTATCAATTACAGTAAGCATTTGAGTGTGTACAGTATTGTTTCCACAGTCGTCTGTAGCAACCCATACACGGTTTAACACATACTGACAACCTGCACCAATTTGCATTTCGAAGAATTCTACAGTAACATCTTCATCGCAAGCATCAGAAGCTGTTACAACAGGAACTTCAATTTCAGAACCGCAAGATACAGTTGCATTTGCAGGAGCATTATCAAATGTTGGAGCGGTAGTATCTGTAACCGTAATAGTCTGTGTAACTGAAGATGAATTGCCACAAATATCTGTAGCTGTCCAAGTGCGCACCAACTGATAAGCACATGCACTCACGGGGTTCATCATTTCATTAAGAACTGCTGGAATCAAATCATCGCTGCAATTGTCTGAAGCAAAGAGTTGTGGAGCAGCTGGGATTTGTGAACACTCAGCAGATGTGTTAGCTGGAGCATTCAAAATGGTTGGAGGTGTATTGTCAATTACTTGAATGGTCTGAGTTCTTACAGCCTCATTTCCACACTCATCTTCTACAGTCCAAGTGCGAACAATAGAATAAGCACACACAGCACCTGTTGGATCATTTACGATTTGCTCAGAGAACTCAATTTCACCGAGATCAGAGCAGTTGTCAGTAGCTGTAATGTTCGTTGGCACCCCAGGAATTGCATCACATGATACAATTACATCAGCAGGGATATTCTGAAGTGTTGGATTAATGTTGTCCAATACAGTAATTACTTGTGTTGCAGTAGCCACATTCTGACAATCGTCAACAGCAGTCCACGTACGAGTGATTTGATAACCACAAGCTAGATCAGTAGTTGACTCGCTGAATGTAACAGGAACGTTATCATCACAAGTATCATCAGCAACAACGTTAGTTGGAACAGCAGGAACAGTTTCACATGTTACTGTCACGTTCACTGGAGCGTTGATGATTACGGGATCTGTAGTATCGATGAAGGTGATTACTTGAACCACTTCCACTTCATTACCGCAGTCATCCGTTGCAATCCAACGACGTGTGATTTTCGAAGTACAACCGTTTGGTTCTGTTACTTCTGAGAAATCAACATCCAATTCTTCATCGCAGATATCAGAGAATGTAGGCTCTTGGAAAGGTACAATTGAAGAACATTCAACTGTCATGTTTTCTGGAGCGTATTCTACTTCTGGATTTGTAGTATCTACAAAAGTTATTGTTTGAGAATCAGTAATAGTATTGCCGCAATCATCGATAGCAGTCCAAGTGCGTACAAATAAGAATCCGCAATCTTGTGGGATCACTTCACTTTCCATGTCAACGAATACATCGTCGTCACAGTTATCAGTAGCAAGTACTTCAACGTTTGGAGCGACTTGACCGCATTCCATAGTCATGTCGGCAGGAATGTTTACGAATACTGGATCGATATTGTCAGTTGCGCTGAAAGTTCTTGAAACCATTGCTTGGTTGCCACAATCATCAGTTGCAGTCCAAGTAATTGTTCTCACCTGGTTACACTCAAGACCTTGATCATTTACAGAGAAAGTAATTGTTACGTTACCATCGCAGTTGTCGGTAGCTGCAACCATCATATTGTTTGGAGAAGGAAGTTCACCGCACAATGCTGTTCCGTTATCTGGAACCATTGTGAATGTTGGAGGCACATCATCATGAGTTGAGAACACACGTGTAGCCATAGTCACATTTGCACAATCGTCTTCAGCACGGAACGTGAATGTACGTGTACGATCACAACCTTCGCCCTGATCTTCATAAGTAATAGTAACGATTACTGCAGGATCGCAGTTATCAGAAGCAGTTACGTTGAGGTCTTCTGGGAAAGGAAGAACATCACACACTACTGTAGTATTAGATGGAAGGTTATCGAATGTTGGAGCCTCAGTATCGCCGAGAACTGTAATCGTCTGCTGAGCTGTTGCAGTGTTTCCGCAATCGTCCATAGCAGTCCAAGTTCTTACGATTTGATACTGATCATCACACTCGAAATCATCTTGACCTTCGCAGTTGTTGATTGAGAAGTTCCAGTCACCAGGAGAGCTCAAATGAACTCCATTGATGTCACCAGAAACGGTGATCCAAGCAGAGAAACCAAGACCATAACTTTGAAGACTTGCATTTTCACCCAATTGAGCACCGTACTTGTAATCAGCAGGAGCATGGGAGAAAGTCAAGTTGATGCCACTCAAGTCGTCAACACCTGTAAGTGTATTTGGCTTGGTAGGATCAAGTTCATAATATTCCCAATCCAAGTACTCGTCACCGATTGTGATAGTAGTTCCAGCATCCAACTTTTCTTGGCGGAAACCTGTTGGGCTGTTTGGATTTGGAATAGAAGTCCACTCTTCAAATGAGCGCTTGAAGCGATAGTTAGCTTCATATTGGAAACGCTTATTCGGATCCTGTGCGCTTCTTACAAGACCAGTAAACTTAATAGTACCGTCGCTGAATTTCTCAAACTGTCCGCTTCCTACAGTAACGAAGTTAGAGTTTGAGAGACCAAGTGCATTGCGCACCGCGCCAGACAACCAAAGTGTGTGACCAGCATTTGCGTCTGCAATGTGGCAAACAGTAGTATCTGACTCAACGCCTACTAAAGTTTCTGAGAATATTAATTGTACATCATTGTCACATGCGTCAGAAACAGATGGTGTAGAAGACGAAGGAATTTCGCTTTGACACTCTACTGTTACGTTTGCAGGAACATTAGTAATAATCGGAGCTCCGGTATCAATTACCTTCACTACTTGCCAGAAAATGTTCTTGTTTTCACAATTATCAGAAACTGTCCATTCTCTCACGTCGAAGGCCAAACAGTTCGGATTCACTTCACAGTTTACCAATGAGTTGTAGCTATCAATGTGCTGCATGTTGTCATTAGCACCATTGACAGGCAATCCGCCCATTGTACCCGAATATGAAATCCAGAAACCAGCACCATAAGAACCATAATGATCACGAGGACCGATGTCCATGAAATGAACGTTACCATATGGGTTGCCCGCAGCGTTCAATACGATGTTAGAACCGAGGAATGCGCCGTATCCGTGAATAGTATATGGTCTGTCAAAATCTACTTCTGCATACAAACGATTGAAACGCTGGGAGTCACCCGGATTGTAGCCACCGTTTGCAGACCATGTGTTCCAATCAACTAATTCTTCGAAGAAAATCTCGACAATCCAACCTGAATTAGGGTCAGAGATATTCACTGCACGACCTATCCATTTTGCAGTACCATCTTCAAAAAGCACTACTCTTCCATCATCCCAGCGGTGGTACTTGTTGTACGGAGCTGGAGTTCCATGGAACCAAATGTTTGAATTGGTATATGTAGGGCCAAATGCCAACTCACAAATCTTCAATGCATCATACTCATCATAGCTCACAGAGACATCAGAGCAGTTATCGCTGAATGTTACATTTGGATATTGCTGACCGCAGTTGAGCGTGATTGATGGATTTAGGTTGTTTGGAGTTGGAGGCGTATTATCAACTTCACATGTTTCTGCACAAGGTTCAACGCATACATAAGTACCATTCAAATCACCAAAACCGCTGGTAGTACCAGTGTAGTTAAACCAATTGCTGATACCATTGATATTGGTATTAAGGGCATTGGCTCCATTACCCAACTGCAATCCGTATGATGGATCTTGGTTTGTAAGATTAAGAGTTGTTCCCGCGAGTGATCCTTGACCTATAAGCGTATTTGGCAATGATGTTGACCACTTGTAATATGTCCAAGTTGATTCGTCACCCAAGCTTGGACTATGAGCTTGAAGCCCCATCGCAATCCATTGAGCATAAGTGCTCTTTTGTTCAAACCAAAGACTTACCACAAACTTTTGGTTTGCATTGCTGATTCTTTCAATGGTGCCATAAATTTGAGCAGTACCATTGGAAAACTTAGCGATTTGTAAAGGATTTGATGGTGATGATCTGAAGTCAGTTCCATAGTTTGGAATCCAGAAAATTCGACCATTTGGAGAATCATAACCTGTGAGTGCGCAAACTTCTTCTGCCGTGCAGTTACCATTAATCGTAACAGTGATATCGTTAGATTCACCATCCCATGAGGTACAAGCGCTTCTTCTAGAGCATCTTCTGAAAACAGTCGTTTCGGTAAGAGCACCTGCATCATAAGTTGAACCCGCTGAGTTAGGTAGCTCTTGGAATTGCCAGTTGGTTGAAGCATTTTTAAATACCCATACATATTGAATAGTACCACTACCACCAGAAGGAGCTGTGATGCTTACAAATGGCGCTGGATAATATGGCGCACAACCTGCTTGGTTGTAGCCGATAGTACCTCCGTTGGTAATATTACTGCAACAGTTGTTTACAGTAACCGTCACAATATTGCTTTCGCCGATCCAAGTTATACAGCCTTCTCTGCGTGCACAGCGACGGAACATTGTCGTTTCTGTAAGAGGACCTGGATTGTAAGAAGCAGCGTTAGCTCCAGGAATTTCTGTCCAAACGTTGTTGGTTGAAGCTGCTCTATAAATCCACATATATTGGATATTACCGCTACCACCTGTTGGCCAAGCCATGTTAACAATGTTGGCAGGATCAAATGGAGAACAACCCGTTTGGTTGCTTCCGATGCTACCACCGCTTGTTACATTATTACAAACTGGAGTTGTTGTATATGTGAAACAAACACCCGAAGGAACAACTGAGTTTGGAGTACTGGCAGAGCCATTACCCAACGTTGCATCTTCATAGTGTACTAATTTGATTTGATCAATACCATTCGGGAAGGTGAATGGACCGAAATTATCGAAACGCGTATTCTGAATTACGTTATCAGCGATATCAGTGGTATAACCAGTCTGTCCAACAACGTTTCCATTTTTGAAGAAAACAACTTTCCACTGCTCATTTGGCTCACTTACTGTTGCACGGGTGCAAGAGCCATCAAATGACGAAGTGCGAACGTTTGAAAGGTTCACACTGTTGTTTGATAATTCAGAAGGAAGGTCGATAGTGAATGTACCACCATCCGTAAATCTAACTTGAGCATTGATATCACAACCATTCAATGAAAGGGTTTGCTGCCACTCCCACTGACCTGTACAATTCAATGCTTCTGGAAGGGTCGGGTTACAATTCGTTACGGTAATGGTAATTAAATTTGACTCTCCAGCCCAGCTAGAACAACCAGCTCTGCGAGAACATCGCAAATAGTTAGTGGTCACGGTGAGTGATGGCGGATCGTAAGTAGCTGATGAAGCCCCTGGCAATTGCAAGAAGTTGTTTCCTGTTGTGCTATTCCTATATAGCCACATGTACTCGATGGTACCGGAACCTCCTGATGGAGAGGTAACATTGGAAATGGCAGCAGGATTAAATGGCGCACAGCCGCTTTGGGTGTTCCCAATGGTTCCGCCATTGGTCACGTTGTTACATGTACTTTCTGAAAAAGATTCTTCGTTTGTTCCTGCTGACACAAACTGGTCAACTCCTGAAAACAATGCGAGAATAACAATTGAAGAAAACACGAGAAATTTCGTGACAGCTGAACTACCCTTAGAAAAGTAGAAATTACTCATCTGTTTAAAGTTTGGTTAAATGTTAGATTTGTAGGTCGTCGAAACTTTTTACACTTTCGACGCACAAATATACGCGTTCGTTGGTCAAAAAACCAAATTAACAGATCAAGAATTGTTGATAACCCAACTCAAAAAAACAGATAAAAAACTCAAAATCAACGCCTTGAGTCTAAATAAATTTTAAAAGGAATGAGTGGTAAAATTCGAGGTATGAATTACAAACTACGCATTTTTTAGCTGAATAATCGCTTCCTCTGGACTTGGGTGGGCAAAAACGAAATTACCAGCCACTAAGGCATCAGCACCAGCCTTTACTAATAAGCCTGCGTTATCTGCCGAAACTCCACCGTCCACTTCTACAAGGCAGTGCGCATTATTCTCGGCGATTATTTCCCTCAAATACCTTAACTTAGAATAGGTACGTTCGATGAATGACTGGCCTCCGAAGCCTGGGTTGACAGACATCACCAACACCAAATCCAAATCATTAATCACATCTTCAAGGAGTTGAACAGGTGTGTGGGGATTTATGGCGACACCAGCTTTCATTCCCGCCGACTTAATCGCTTGAAGTGTTCGGTGTAAATGGGTGCAAGCTTCAAGGTGAACCGTCAATAAATCGGCACCCGCATCTCTGAATGCAGTGATGTATTTATCTGGTTCTACGATCATTAGATGCACATCCAAAGGCTTGGTCGCATGTTTTTTAATAGCCTTCACCACCGGAAGTCCGAAGCTAATATTTGGTACGAAAACTCCATCCATCACATCGACATGGAACCAGTCGGCCTGTGATTGATTGATCATTTCTACATCTCTTTGAAGATTGGCAAAATCGGCACTTAATACAGAAGGCGAAACGATTGGCATAGAATAGCTATTTTTGGCAAAAGTAGCATTCTCATAAAAATTATCATTCTTCGATTTGATAACAGTTGGACTAACGGGAGGAATTGGAAGCGGTAAATCTACCGTCGCTAAGGTTTTCGAATTGCTCGGAGTCCCTGTCTTTTATGCAGATACCGTGGCCAAGGAAATTTATCAGGATTCAGATATCAAAGAACTGCTTGTGAATAAAATCGGTTCGGATATTTATAATTCAGGAGTCCTGAATAAAAGCTTAATGCGCCAATTCCTCTTCGAATCTGAATCAAACCGCGTCTTTATCAATCAATTGATTCATCCAAGAGTCGCGGAGCGCTATCATAAATGGAAACAAAGTCAAAATGCTCCTTACATTATTCGTGAAGCTGCTATTCTTATCGAAAGTGGTTCATACAAGGATTGTGATCATATCATCGTAATCACTGCACCTGCTGACATGCGTGTAAAAAGGGTCGTCGAGCGCGACAAACTAAGTGTCGGAGAAGTTCTAAAAAGAATAGAGGCTCAAATGAGCGATGCAGAAAGAAGTAAATTTGCGCAACATCTATGGATCAACGACAATCGTGAAGAATTACTGATGCAAATTCTCCTTTTTGACAATGCAATTAGGGCTTAAAATTACGTACTGACTTGCCCACGCGATCCGCAAAAGCCGCAATCATTCTGTTCATCAACTCTGCTTCGCTCACGGGACCTTTACGTCCGGTAAACTCAGCCATCAAACGATCACGATCTTTTACATTCACGACATCCTCTTTGCTAGACATTAATTGCCATTTCCACTCTCCCGGGTAGAGTCTTGTGTAGTCTCCTTCAAAGTCTGACCAAACTACATTATCTCTTTCAGAAAAAGGAATTATTTCGGTTGCGAAAACTTTTCCTGTTTCTGCATCGAGAATTTGAAACTTAAATGATGCATCCAATCCTCGACCGAGGCGATTTTCGGTATACTTCACCTTTTTCGAACCCACCGTTGGTCCAAGATAGGCTTTCCTTTCAAAAGATCTTTGAGGCGCCACTTTATGATCGTAGGTCACAATTTCACCTGTAATGATATACCTCGCTCCTATTAATTTACCCGCCTCGATAACTTTATCCTCATCAAAAACTGCGGTCATACTATTCATTTGTTCTCCCAGAAGCGTTTCCATATGCTCACGCTCTACTAGCTCTATAAAGGGACTACGCAATTGCAAAATCTGTTGTTTGATGGCGCCACTTAAAGCACGCTCCATTGCATCGGCCACTTCCTTTTTTTCTACTGGCACATAAGCTATAGAAAACTTGGCTTTTTCAAGACATTCGTTCATGCGTTGAAGGGCGTCCTTGAAACCAGCATCCAATTGTACTACCTCATTAAAAAAATCATATCCTTCTCTCCAGTAACCTAGCTCCATTGCCTTTACTCCTTTATTATAATTCGGATAAATGCGACTGAGTAAGTCTAGGTATTCAGCCTTCTTGTTATTTCTATCGATAGAACGCAATTTGCGAATGAGCTGCTGAGCTTCTTCATAGCGCTCATCTTTTACAGCTGCTTCAGCGCTCTCGTATAAAAAGTTGATGTAATCGGCGCTGCAACTCGCCCTTTGAGTTTCGGCAGAGGCAGGTACATTGAGCTGTAGGGCACTGTGTTCTCGGTGGTATGCCATACCCTGATCGAACGTTTGAAGGGCACTTTCATAATTGCCGCGCATGCATTCCATTTGTGCCTTTTGAAAAATCGAATTCAGTTCTGCCTGCGCTATGCGACGCATGCCCACCAGGCCTTCGACTTTGCCATGTTGCTGGTAGACTTCATTGTATTTCTCGAATGCCTTTTGCGTCAATCCTCCTTGTTCGAGGGTATGCGCTTCTTTGAGCATAGAACGACTCCCACCGCATCCTGCGACAACCAAACTTAAACTAAAAAGAATGAATAAAAGTCGAATCATGGGGCGAAGTTAATACTTCGTCACAATCAATATTAAAGCCACTATTTTATTAGAGAAGTAATTTCTGAACTCATAGGTTCTACTTTCGATGAATAGCCTTTGAGCAACTTTCCTTCTGGACTAATTAAATACTTATGAAAATTCCAAAGAACATTTGAGTCTTCAAGTCCATTAAGCTCCTTGGAGGTTAACCATGTATAAATGGGATGCTGATTTTTTCCTTTCACATCTATCTTCGTGCTTATCGGAAATTTCACTCCATAATTGCGCTCACAGAAATCTGCAATTTCATCATTGCTACCTGGCTCTTGTCCCAAGAACTGATTGCAAGGGAAACCAATGACCACAAGCTTATCTCCAAATTTTTCATACAACTCCTGAAGCCCTTTGTATTGGGGAGTAAACCCGCATTTGCTAGCCACATTTACACAGAGGATATATTTTCCTTTGTAATCCGCCATATTTATCTTGCCCCCTTCCAAACCATCGATTTGAAAGTCATAAAAATTTGTTGTCTTTGTATTCATAATCAGTTCTGTCTTATCTCCTGAACGGAAACGAGCGAACATTGAAAGCACGCCCATACCAATTGCCAAAAAAATAGATTTCATTTTTAATGATTTTTCTTGAAACAAAAATTTACTAAGAAAGTTCAATATATCCTTCAAATCTCAATAATTGATTAGATTCGCGTCTACTACTTATTATGTCTAAAAAATCCTTTGTGAATATCCTGTCGAACGCGGGGTCTGATATTTCTGCGTCGATCGTTGTTTTCTTGGTAGCCCTGCCTCTATGCTTGGGCGTAGCGGTGGCCTCTGACGCACAACCTTTTGCTGGTATCATCGCGGGCATCGTTGGAGGTATAATCGTCGGCTTTTTAAGCGGTTCGCACGTCAGTGTCAGCGGTCCTGCCGCAGGTCTCACTGTCATCGTTTCTGGAGCAATAGCTGGAAGTCCTTCTTATGAAGTATTCCTCGCAGCAATAGTAGTAGCTGGATTTATTCAACTCGCTCTTGGATTTATAAAAGCTGGTGTGATTGGAGAGTATATTCCAGCATCCGTCATTAAAGGAATGCTCGCCGCGATAGGACTCATATTAATCTTAAAACAAATTCCCCACTTTTTCGGAGATGATGCGGTGCCGGAGGGTGATGAAGAATTTATTCAATCAGACGGACAAAACACATTTTCAGAAATCCTCACCGCCATATCCGATCCAACTCCACTGGCTATGGTCATTGGTATTATTTCAGTAGCTATACTTCTTCTCTGGGATACCTCATTTTTCAAGAAAAATAAAATTCTATCCTTTATACCTGGTTCTTTGGTGGTGGTAGCGCTAGGTATTGGCATTAGTGAATGGGTAAATTTAAACATGCCCACTTACAGCCTTGCCGCAAATCACCTCGTGAATATCCCTGTCTCAGAAAACTTAAAGGACTTTGGTTCCTTTTTCTCATTCCCCGACTTTTCGCACATCTTGAGTTTAAGTCAAATCAAGATCATTTTCACATTAGCGATTGTGGCCAGTCTTGAATCGCTGCTCAGTATTGAGGCCGCAGATAAAATAGACCCTATGAAACGCTTCACCCCGCCCAACCGTGAACTAGTGGCGCAGGGAATTGGAAATATTGTTTCAGGAGGAATTGGAGGACTTCCCGTAACGGCCGTAATTGTAAGAAGCTCAGCAAATGTGAGCGCCGGTGCGAAAACAAAATTATCTGCCATTCTCCATGGCGTATTACTTTTAATCTGTGTCTATTTTGTACCAGAATTCCTAAACAAAATCCCCCTTAGCTCCCTTGCTGCAATTCTAATTCTCGTTGGTTATAAACTCACCAAACCTGCCATATTCAAAGAGTTTTACGATAAAGGAAAAAACCAAATTATCCCTTTTATTGTCACCATCGTTGCTATTTTGCTCACCGACCTGTTGATTGGAATAATGATCGGAATTGCTACAGGCTTGATTTTCGTCATCAAATCAAACTTCAAAAACTCAATGACTTTCATTGTCGATGATAAAAAGTATTTGATCCGATTCCGAGGCAATGCATCCTTCCTCAATAAACCTAAATTAAAAACCGCTCTCGCTTCTATCGAAAACGGATCTCTAGTATTTATCGATGTTTCAAAGGCAGATTTTGTAGATAGTGATATTCGAGAATTAATTCTCGATTTTGAAAAGCAATGTTCATTCAGAAATATTGATATAAATATTTCTTTTCCAGAAAAATCTAATGGATAAACTCACATGAAAATATACCAACGACTACTGCTCGAGAACAAGGCTTGGGCTCAAGAAAAAAAAGAACACGACCCAGAATATTTCACCCGATTATCGAAAATTCAAACTCCCGAATTTCTTTGGATTGGTTGTTCAGATAGTCGCGTACCTGCAGACCAAATTACCAATACACAACCGGGTGAAATTTTCGTGCAGCGGAATATTGCCAACCTCGTGGTGCATACAGACCTCAACCTGTTGAGTGTTTTACAATATTCTGTAGAAGTCTTAAAAGTGAAACATATAATTGTTTGCGGACACTACGGTTGCGGCGGTGTGAAGGCTGCTATGGGACATCATAGCTTTGGTATTATCAATAAATGGCTGCGCAACATCAAAGATGTGTACAGAATTCATCAGGCTGAATTGGATGCCATTGAAGATGAAGAAAAGCGCGCCGACCGACTTGTGGAGCTCAATGTTGTAGAGCAGGTTTGGAACCTCGCCAAAACGACAATCGTGCAGAAGGCTTGGAAAGATGAGCACAGGCCACATTTGCACGGCTGGGTATACGGCTTGAATGACGGCATCATAAATCCTATTTTTGAATTAGAAGCCGATACGCCCATTGATCCCATCTACCACTACGATAATTTATAATTTTAAGAGGCTTTAACTAAAGCACTCAAAGTTTAGCATTGTGTGAAGGCATACATGCATTTAACTTTGTAAAAAAGTTTGTATTAAAATGATGGCCCTTTATTTAATCGGTATTGTCTTCGCTGGTCTCGGCATGTTGGTGCAATACCGTCTGAAATCTAAGTTCGAAAAGTATAGTAAATCTACCCTTGGCAGTGGTTTGAGCGGAAAAGAGATTGCGGAGAAAATGCTCTCAGATCATGGCATTTACGATGTAAAAGTGATCAGTGTGGAAGGCACTTTGACAGACCACTACAACCCCGTAAATAAAACTGTAAACCTCAGTCGTGACGTGTATCATGGCCGCAGCGCAGCTTCTGCAGCTGTATCCGCACACGAGGTAGGGCACGCGGTACAACATGCGACCGCATATGCATGGCTCAACTTCAGAAGTGCCATCGTTCCTGTGGTTAGCGCCGCTAGTGGTATCATGCCTTGGTTGCTAATGGCTGCGATTTTTCTCATGTCTCGATTCCCAACGCTTTTATTGCTTGCTATCATTGCTCAGGCTGCGCTTACACTTTTCACAATCGTAACGCTACCTGTCGAATTTGATGCTAGCCGACGCGCGCTTGTGTGGATTAAAGACCGCAATGTTGCAGTAGCATCAGAATATGACGAGGCGAAAGACGCTTTAAAATGGGCTGCCCTCACTTACGTTGTTGCTGCGCTGGCAGCAATTGCACAATTACTCTACCTCATCATGCTCTACATGGGCGGACGAAGAAGAGATTGATTTAACCAATAATTTACCTGATATCTTGAGGGCGAAGGTTTACCTTTGCCCTCTTTATTTTTGCTTCTATGCCTCGTAACCAAAACGCTGCTTTAACCTTTATTTTTATTACTCTACTCATTGATGTAATCGGCATCGGAATCATTATACCCGTTTTGCCTAAATTAATCGTAGAGGTCGGTGGCGGCGGCATGAGTGATGCCGCTCTGATGGGAGGCTTACTCATTTCGGCATTTAGCGTCATGCAGTTTATCTTCTCCCCTTTCCTCGGAAATCTGAGTGATCACTACGGGCGCCGACCAATCTTACTCATCTCACTCTTCGGTTTTGGCTTGGACTATATCCTGATGGCTTTCGCACCCACATTGGGCTGGCTCTTTGTAGGACGCATCATTGCAGGAATTATGGGCGCGAGCTTTACCACCGCCAGCGCATACATCGCTGATGTGAGCGCTCCCGAAAAAAGAGCCCAAAACTTCGGCTTAATTGGCGCTGCTTTCGGATTGGGTTTTATTATCGGCCCATTTCTAGGTGGATGGCTCGGTCAATATGGTACACGCGTTCCATTCATAGGTGCGGCGATTCTCACCTTGCTCAATTGGCTCTTCGGTTTTTTTATACTTCCAGAATCACTTCCAGAAGATAAAAGACGAAAATTTGATGTGGCCAAGGTCAACCCTTTCAACGCATTTTCCAGCATTGCGAAGTTTCCCGTGATCCTCGGTTTGGTGGCGAGTCTCATCGTTATCTATATTGCTTCACATGCCACCCAAAGCACTTGGTCATTCTTTACCATAGAGCGTTTTCAATGGAGTGAAAAGGAGGTTGGATATTCCCTTGCCGTGGTCGGTATCTTGGTGTCGATCGTTCAAGGATTGTTGATTCGTGTTATTAATCCTCGACTCGGCGCAGAGCGCTCGGTTTACGTTGGTATCATTTTGTACGCAATCGGATTCTTTCTCTTTTCATTTGCAAATACAGGCTGGATGATGTTCGTATTTCTAATTCCATATTGCCTCGGTGGAATATCTGGTCCAGCTCTGCAAGGTATCATGTCGTCTCAAGTTCCAGACAATCAGCAAGGCGAATTGCAGGGAGCATTGACGAGTTTGATAAGCATTACAAGCATAGTGGGTCCACTTATCATGACTTCCATTTTTGCCTACTTCACCAAAGACACAGCATTTTACTATTTCCCGGGTGCTGCATTTTTTCTGGGTGGGGTATTGACTTTAATCAGTGGTTATCTCGCTTATCGCACTCTCAAAAAACACCGATAAAATGAATAAAGTCCTCTTTCTCGATCGCGATGGTGTCATCAATCATGACCCCGGCGATTATACCTATAGCCTTGAAGAATTTCATATCCTACCTACGGTCATCGAAGGCCTAAAGCTCGCTCAGGACAAGGGATACAAAATCATCCTTATCACCAATCAGGGTGGAATTGCAAAAGGACTTTATGAAGAATCAGAGGTACATCGCATCCACGATTTTTTCAAAAGTGAGTGTGAAAAATCGGGAGTTCATATCACCGACATTTTCTTCTCGCCCTACCACGGCGAATTGAGCAACTCCCTCAGCAGAAAGCCTGAGAGTCTCATGATGGAGCGCGCCATTCATCGGCATAAAATCAACGTCGAGTCGAGCGTGATGATTGGTGATCGCGATAGAGATATTGAGTGCGCCGCTAAAGTTGGAGTTAAAGGCATTAAAATTCCAACAAATTCAGCATTAATGGACTATATTCGGGGCCTGGAATAAGCACATGAGCTACGTATTTCACAAGGGAGAATATGTCAACGAACATCAGGCATTCATTGCCAAGGACAACCGAGCGTTTCGTCTCGGAGATGGCTTCTTTGAGTCTATGCGTGTCGTTGATGGAAAAGTTCTATTTCTAGAAAATCATTTTTCAAGAATCTCTGATACCATCAAGGCTTATAAAATGGTGGCCGCAGAGAATTTCTCATTAGAACTGCTTCGCAACCAAATACAAGGCCTACTTTCTCGTAATAATATCACCAAAGGCGGTCGTATTCGCATCACATTTTATCGCAAATCAACTGGTTACTATTTGCCGCATAGCGACGATGTAAACTATCTCATCGAATCAGAACCGCTATTGGAAAACGAGTTTATTCTCAACCCAATCGGAAAGACAGTAGATATTTTTACAGACTTCAAAAAAGATGTCAATAAGCTCAGCATTTTCAAGTCTCTAAATGCTCAGTTGTACATCATGGCAGCATTGCATAGCAAGGAAAAGAACCTCGATGATGCGCTTATTCAAAACAATAAATTCGCAATCATAGAATCCATCTCCAGCAATATTTTTATTGTTTCGAATGGAGTGTTATATACGCCGTCACTCACCGATGGGTGCATTGCTGGCACCATGAGGATGAACATCATCAATATCGCACTTGATAACAAAATTAAAGTTTATGAGTGCACGCTCAATCCGCAGAACTTATTAGCTGCCGATGAAATCTTTCTCACCAATGCAGTAAAAGGAATTGAATGGGTCGTTGCGTATCGCACCAAGCGTTACTACAACGACATGTCCAAGAAAATGATCCAACTACTCAATGACGCCGCCAAGAACTATACAGGCGTAAAGGAACTCATCTAAACACGTGGATCAATCCATTTGTAGATGGCGTCTACAAGAAGATTGATTAAGACAAAAGCAAACGAAATCACGATTACTCCTCCCATTACCACCGGAAGGTCTTGCTTTTCTATTGCCGTAAACATCTCTTGCCCCAAACCTTTCCATCCAAAAACAAATTCAACGAAAACAGCTCCTGCCAAAAGAGAAGCAAACCAACCGCTGACTGCTGTGACAACAGGATTTAGGGAGTTTCGTAATGCATGTTTTAAAATCACCTGAGACTCTGAAAGTCCCTTGGCGCGGGCAGTGCGGATGAAATCCATGCTCATTACCTCAAGCAACGAACTTCTTGTTAATTGTACAATAACTGCCAATGGGCGCACTGCAAGTGTTATCAAAGGTAAAATCAAGTTTTGAAGATTTAAATATTCTCCTTTCCACACGTCCACACTGTAAAGACTGCCTGTCATGTTCAAACCCGTTCCTGGTAGTGACCAATCGGTGAATGGAATCGGAATGCTGTCGCGCCACAATACCGCACCGATCCACGCCACTAAAATGGCAACGAAAAACGACGGACCAGCCATCCCCAATGCGGAAACAAACAATAACATTCTATCTATCCAAGTGTCCTTTTTAATTGCTGCTATTACTCCTAAAAAAACACCAAAAAACATGGCTAAAATGATAGATAAAATCGCGAGCAGAGCCGTTCCGGGGATGACATCGCTCAAGATTTCGGAAACATTCCTTTCTGATAGAAAAGACCTTTTCAAATAAGGGGCTTTTAGATAAAGCCCATTCGAACTTGGCAAGGGCAAGAACTTCAATCCACTGTATTTTTCAGCATCGAAAAAAACTCTCGAATTCGTATCCGAACTAGCATGAAATGAAATTGGTGATAGATCATTCACATAAAGAACATACCGAGTGGTGAGCGGAAGATCCAAATCAAGTTTGCGCTGCATTGCTTTGACGACAGACTCAGGCGCATTTTCACCAACCAAATTTCTAACAGGATCTGCAGGACTCAAATTAAATAGGAAAAACACCAATGTAACAACGCCCCAGAGAACTAGGGCGCTGTATCCAATTTTCTTTAAGATAAACTTCAACATCCATTAAGGCTTGAAGCCATTTGCAGCGGCCTTGTCATAGTCCGGCACATCACATGCCGCCCACATGTTGACCACTTTTCCATTTTCCCAGTACACCAATCCGGGATTGGCGCGAATCATCGTTTTCAGCACTTTTTCATCCCCTTGAAGAAATGGAAATGCCAAAGAAAACTCGTGGCGCAATGGCTCGTACTCATCATATGATGCGGTGGTAAAACCATAGAAAGCTTTGCCCGCAGCCTGTGCCTTATTCGCAAACTCTGCAATCTCCTTTAGATGATCTTTTTCAGTTTCTTCAATATTCCACATCACCAATAAAAAGACTCCAGGGTGAGCGACAAGCTCGTCTTTGAGTTCATTACCATCGCTATCGAGAGCGGTGAAGTCTTGGATTTTTGCTTCATATCCATCTGATACCTTCTTCGTGTAAGTCAAGTCATTGACTATTTTCCAAGTAGTATCTTTCCAAATGTTCTCAGAAAGATAGCGCTCGCTATCTACCTCTTTGGTCTCTCCACTCTTATTTTTCAGGGTATAAAAAGTGAGAAATTTTGGAGGCTCCAAACCTAGCTCCTCGGCCGATTTCATATTCTCAACAATATCTTGCCCAATAGCATAGGGACGATAATCTTTTAATGGGAGATGCACATACGTCCAGTATTGTGTGAATGCACATACTATGGTCACTGCAATTGCCATTAGCCATTGCTTTTCTCCAACAAACTTTTTCACGATAAGCGCTGCAAGTGTGGAAACAACTACAAACACCGCTGGAAAATTCCAATCGAGTTTGAGCGCTCCAAAAAGAGCTACAAGCACCAAAGAAGAAACGATGATATAGGCATCTTCCTTCCATGTATTCAATTTCACTTTATTGAAAAATGCAGCAAAGAAGAAAGGCAACACAAAAGGAAGTAGGAAAATATCTTTGTAAAAAGACTCCATCGGCGTGAGCTTAATCGCATCACCAAAACAACCGCAACTGAGCACACACTCAGGCGTATCGATGAAATACGTACCATCCAGAGCGGTGAATATTTTCAATTGCATGGGGTCACAATTTGCCGTGTAGTAAGTGAGCCACGCAAAGAATAAAGTCATGAATAAAAGAAGACTCGATGTAATCTTTGGCCAAGCACCCAAAAGTGTCGCAACACCAAGCAACACCTCACCTAATACTATAAACATCGCAATAGGAATAACATACGGCAGCAACTCCGGATAACCCAAGGCTTTAATGCTGAAGTATTCTTCCAGTTTGTATGAAAAACCAATTACGTCATTCACTTTTATCAATCCGGAGACGATAAATAATGAGCCTACGATTATTCTACAAATAGCGATAAATATTTTCATAAAATCTATTTTTGTTTAGAGAGCACAATTATGATTCAGAGGTTGTTTCGCAAAAAACCTTTTAACCTTCAATTAACTATCTTTAGTTTTCTATAACCATTTTAATCAAAGCAAACACGGAATAATTGATCATATCTCTGTAGCCGCTATCAATACCTTCCGACACGATGGTCTTTCCTTGGTTATCTTCAATTTGTTTGATACGCAGGAGTTTCATTAAAATCAAATCCGTGAATGAAGAAACTCTCATATCTCTCCACGCCTCTCCATAGTCATGGTTTTTGTCCATCATGAGTTTTTTGGTGATGGCCACTTGTTCGTCGTACAACTTAATGGCCTCAGATGGTTCAAGCTCCATTGGCGCGTCTTTATCCAACTCCATTTGAATCAGCGCCATCACTGAGTAGTTCAATATCCCAATAAATTCATCCTCGATGCCCTCACCTACTTTCGAAATTCCTTTTTCCTCAAGGGTGCGAATGCGCTGTGCTTTGATGAAAATTTGGTCGGTTAGGCTTTTCGTGCGAAGAATTCTCCATGCGGTTCCGTAGTCTGTTGTCTTTTTGGAAAACAAATCACGACATAAGGCCACCGCCTGATCATATTGTTGAGAGGTTTGATTCACTGTAGGAATATATTTGTTGCGCAAATTTGCCATAAATCAATCATATTTTGAATAAAAAGTCATTTGTTCCATTCACCATTCGCATTGGAGGTGATTTGATTCGCTTTGAAAAGCCTGCTATCATGGGGATTATGAATCTGACACCCGATTCATTTTTTGAAGGCAGCCGCTTGGGTGAAGGATATGTTTTGAAGGCAGCAGAGCAAATGCTCAAAGATGGGGCTGAGATTTTGGATATTGGAGGACAGAGCACACGTTCCGGTGCTGAGCGCATTGATGCCGATACGGAATGGGAAAGGGTTGAGACTATTTTGCCGCTATTAAAGCGTGAATTTCCTCAAGCCATCATATCTATAGATACCTTCCATTCATCCGTGGCCAGAAGAGCTGTGGAGGCGGGCGCTGCTATCATCAACGACGTTAGCGCCGGCAACATAGATGGTCAGATGTACCAGACCGTGGCTGAATTGAAAGTCCCCTACATCCTTATGCACATGAAGGGAGATCCTCAAACAATGCAGCAACACGCGAGCTATGACGACGTCGTTGGAGACCTTATACTGTTTTTCTCAGAAGAAATAAAAAAGTTGAGAGCACTCGGAATCGCCGACATCATTATCGATCCTGGGTTTGGGTTTGCCAAACTGCAAGATCATAATTTCGAAATATTGAGAAATCTATCGGAACTACAACTGCTCCATTGCCCGATTTTGGTGGGGATGTCGCGAAAAAAAATGATTCAGCGCGTTACCCAAACAGATGTTGAGAACGCGCTGAACGGTACGATTGCTGCCAATACAATTGCTCTTCTTAATGGCGCCTCTTTGCTGCGGGTTCACGATGTGAAAGCAGCCAGCGACGCTCGAGCGATAGTGATGGAATATTGTAAGTAAACTTTACTCCTTCACTTCCACTTTATCATAAGCGGCACAGCTCGCGTGACTTTGTGTGGTGCATGATTGCATTACCACTCCTAAGGTCAATAATCCAAGAAATACGATGATTAATCTTTGGAGTACGGCATGTGCCCATTCATTTTGATGTCTCATTGGTGTATATATTAAAGTCAGGGTATAAAATTTTATTTTTTAGGTTCAACGAAGTTTTCTCTAAAATGTTTCGCGGGTCGCAAACACCTATCTTACGGGCGCAACAGCATCCATACGCTCACGAGCGTTACTGACCATAAAAGCACTTTCTTAACTTTTGAGAATGTTAGCGTAATCATTGGATTGTGGTTTAAATCTCCCTGCATCAAAGGAGGCATTTCCGTGCAAGTTGTTACTTGTTACGAAATTCAAACTCAATGGTTACGATTTTAATCAGAATCTATCTCTTCGCTGCTTGAAGGGTATTCTTCAACAAACTCGCAATCGTCATCGGACCAACTCCTCCCGGCACTGGAGTGATAGCAGAACACTTAGCAGCAACCGAATCAAAATGCACGTCACCTGCCAATCTGAAGCCTGACTTTTTTGTTTTATCAGCGATGCGCGTAATGCCCACATCAATGATTACCGCGCCTTCCTTAATCATATCTGCGGTCACGAACTCAGGTCTGCCAAGCGCCGCCACAATGATGTCGGCCTGTAATGTGAGCTCCTTCAAATTGCGCGTCTTGCTATGCGCTATCGTCACCGTGCAATTACCTGGATAAGTATTGCGCTGCATCAAAATGCTCATGGGCAAGCCAACAATGTTGGAACGGCCTATCACTACACAATGTTTACCTGACGTTTCGATATTATAGTGCTCCAACAATTGAAGAATTCCATAAGGCGTAGCGGGCAAAAATGTAGGTAGATTCAAAGCCATTCTCCCCACATTCTCGGGATGAAAACCATCTACATCTTTGCGTGGGTCGATGGCGAGCAATACTACTGTTTCATCAATATGGGCTGGTAGCGGCAACTGCACGATGTATCCATCAATGCGATCATCTGCATTTAGTTGTGCTACAATACCGAGCACCTCGTCTTGTGTTATGTCCGCGGGCTTTTGTATCAAAGTGGATTCGAATCCAACTGCCTCGCAAGCCTTCACTTTTGCACCCACATATGTTAAACTTGCACCATTATCACCAATTAGCACCGCAGCCAAGTGGGGACGTCGCTTTCCTGATTGTACCAGAGCATCAACCTCTTGTTTAATTCTTGACTTTATAATATTCGATGTGGCAATGCCGTCTAGGATTTGCATATTGAAAAGCATGTTGGTGAACGACAACAAAGAAAAGGCACTTTTTTTAAAAAATTTCACTTAAAAATAGATGGTGTACAAAAGACACTTACCTATATTTGAAAAAATAACCCTTCCTGTATAATGAAAACATTCTACATTTTACTTGCATCATTGCTGGTTGGCGTAGGTATGAACGCGCAGATTTTGACCACTCTGCCTGCTTTCCCCACGCAAACAGATGAAATCCTAATCACTTACAATACCGCAAGCGGTAATGGAGAACTGGCCGGTGCCGTTCCCGTCTATGCACACACTGGTGTGATCACCAACCTCAGTAACGGACCAAACGATTGGCGTCACGTAGTTGGCAACTGGGGCACCGCAGACCCAAACGTAGTGATGACCCCACTGGGCGGAGGCAATCACCGTATCACAATCAACCCTTCTACATTCTATGATTTAGAAGTCGGTGAAACCATCGAACGCTTGATGTTCGTTTTTCGCAATCAGAATGGTTCACTCGTAGGAAGAAATGCGGATGGAAGCGACATATTCGTCGAAATCTATGAACCAGGATTTAATGCTGGAATTTCTGCACCGGGAGTAGCAAGCTCAATTGTAAATGCGAACCAAAACGTTACTGTAACATGCAATGCATCCCTCGCGGCTGACATTACATTAACGCAAAATGGTACAGAGGTGGCGAGTGCAACAGGTCAAACCACCCTCAGCTATACCTTCAATGAATCAGCACCTGGAGAATATATACTCGAGATGACCGCTGTAAACGGAGCCGAAACCATCACAGATGAAGTGATGCTCGTGATTCTTCCTGCTGTCAACGTAGCGTCTGCTCCCGCAGGCACCATTGATGGAATCAACTATGTAAACAGCACTACCGTTCGCCTTCAGTTCTTTGCTCCTAATAAAGATTACATATTAGTGATCGGAGACTTCAACAACTGGAGCTTTGATTTGGATTACATGATGAATCGTACTCCTGATGGAAACACTTATTGGATCGAACTCACTAACTTAGATCCAAATCAGGAATACCGATTCCAATATTATATCGGCGATGAAGGAATGCGTGTTGCTGAAATTTATGCCGAAAAAATTCTAAGCCCTTGGGATGATCCATGGATACCGGCTTCTACATATCCAAATCTAACTCCCTACCCCGTAGGTCTTACTACAGAACCTGTATCTGTTTTCAAAATTAATCAAGATGACTTCGCTTGGTCGGATCAGAGCTTCGTGCGCCCTCCGAAAGAACGTCTTATCGTATATGAATTATTGGTCAGAGACTTTGTCGCAGCACAAAATTATCAAACGCTTACAGATACATTAGACTATATCGAACGTCTCGGAATCAACGCCATTCAATTGATGCCTATAAATGAATTTGAAGGCAATAATAGCTGGGGCTATAACCCATCTTTCTATTTCGCTCCGGATAAATACTATGGCACGCCAGAAGCTTTGAAGGCATTTGTAAATGAGTGTCACAACCGTGGTATAGCGGTAATTCTAGATATCGCCCTGAACCATAGCTTTGGTCAAAATCCAATGGTGCGCATGTATTTCAATCCTAACGCTGGAGAATTTGGTCAGCCAACGGCCGAAAACCCTTGGTTTAACCAAACCCCAACTCACGACTTTAATGTAGGATACGATTTCAACCACGAGCAACCTCGCACCCGTGCATTCACCAAGCGCGTGATTCAATATTGGATGGATGAATATCACATTGACGGATACCGCTTCGACCTTTCAAAAGGATTTACTCAAAATAACACTTTAGGCAATATTGGAGCATGGAATGCCTATGACCAAAGCCGTGTAAATATTTGGACGGATTACTATAACCACATGCAAGAAGTAGAACCAGGTTCTTATGTCATTCTCGAGCATTTGGGTGACAATCCAGAAGAAACTGCTCTTGCAAATATTGGAATGATGCTTTGGGGTAAAATGACCACCCAATATGAAGAAGCCGCGATGGGTTATGCTAGCGACCTCAACTGGGGCAGCTATCAAGCCAGAGGTTGGAACAATCCGCATTTGATATCTTACGCAGAAAGCCATGACGAAGAGCGCGTAATGTACAAGACCCTTAATTTTGGAAATAGCGCAGGTAGCTATGACACTCAGGATTTTGACATTGCCATTCAGCGCCAAGAGTTGGCCCATGCGCTATTGATTCCAGTACCTGGTCCCAAAATGATCTGGCAATTTGGTGAACTTGGTTATGATTATAGCATCAACTATTGTGAAGACGGAACGATCAACCCTAATTGTAGAACAGCACCTAAGCCCATCCTGTGGGAATATCAGGATGTAGAAGGCAGATTGCGCTGTTACAAAGTAGTGAGCGCTTTAAATAATCTAAAGCTCACTCAACCCATATTCTCTACCACCAATTTCAACATGGACACTGGTGGATTCGGCAAGAGAATTCACCTCAACGGAAGCACACAAAACGCAGTTATAGTGGGTAACACAAGCGTGAATCAACTTTCGTTCATCCCCGGCTTCCAGCATACAGGCACTTGGTATGATTACTTCACTGGTGAAGCATTCCAAGTGAATGATTTGAACGCCTCATTTACTTATGCCCCTGGTGAATACCACGTGTACCTCGACTATCAACTTCCTACTCCTGATATTTCTGTAGGTGTGGAAGAAGTATTGAATTTTGCAAAAGAAACGATGATGGTTTATCCTAATCCATCGAGCGGACTTCTCAATATTTCATACAAACTTGCCAATGCAGGTCGCGTGCAGCTTGAAGTAATCGACATGCAGGGAAGAGTAGTATTTAAAAATGATTTAGGCGTGCAAAATTCTGGTATCCAAACTACTCGCATTGAGAATAGATTTGATGCTGGACAGTACATTGTGCGTGTAATCACTGCTAGTGGTATTTTGACTACCACTGCGTTGATTACCGAGTGATTAGACTAGGCAAAGGTCCTCAAACATAAGATTAGTGTACAATGTACACTTTATGAAAAAAAATCTTATGTTTGAGGGCTGTTTGCAACCAATAACCAAACGAACCAAATAAAAACCATGAGAATTTTTTACGCATTCACCGCATGCGCTGCCTTTCTAATTGGTAGCATTTCAATGCATGCACAGACAGTGAAAGGAACTGTCAAAGACGATGCGGGAACGCTGCCAGGCGTTGTGGTCAAAGACGCGGCGAATACAGCCGGGACCTCTACCGACATCGATGGAAATTACAAACTCAAATTAAAAGCCGGAAAGCACACCCTCGAATTCAAGATGGTAGGTTACACCACACAAACGCGTGAAGTAACGCTCTCAGAAGGACAGGAAATTAATTTGGACATTACGCTTCAATCGGAAGACAGTGACCTCGACGAAGTAGTAATCGTGGGTTACGGCGTTCAAAGAAAGAGAGAAGTAACAGGTTCTATTTCTAAGGTAGACGGTAAAGAACTTACGAAGCTTCCCGTGCCCAGCTTCGAAGCAGCGCTTCAAGGTCAGGCCGCGGGTGTAGCTGTAACGCAAAGTAGCGGTCTCGCAGGTAGCGGATCTCTTGTGAGAATTAGAGGTATAGCATCCATTTCGGCAGGTGGTGATCCACTCTACGTAATTGATGGTATTCCAATTATTCAAAACCAATTCATCAATGGAAATGCGGGAGCTCTCAACTCAAACCCTTTGGCAAGCATTAACCCCGCTGATATTGAGTCAGTAGAAATCCTCAAAGACGCGGCCGCCACTGGTATTTACGGTTCACGTGGTGCAAACGGTGTAATATTGATTACAACGAAGAGAGGAACAAAAACAAAAAAGGGTGTTCAATTCGATTTTAGCACTCGTCATGGTATTGGCGTTGCGGCTTCAAGACCGAATATGATGAATACTGATCAATACCTCGCTGTTCGTCAAGAAGCTTGGGAAAATGACGGAGGAACAGGTTATGTGTGGCTTCCAGGAGTAGTGTACGAAAGCGGACAAGGTGCAGGCGCCAGCGCTCTCGAAAGACAGCAGAAATATGAACTCGCCCGCCAAATCAATACAGATTGGGTAGACGAAACAATTGGTGTAGGTTTTAAACAGAACTACAACTTTGGAGCGAATTATTCAACCGATAAAATTGCATTATACACTGGTCTTTCATACGATGATAATGGTTCTTATCTGATTGGTAATTCTTACGAGCGCATCAGCGGAAGAACAAACTTCGATTATACCATTAGTAAAAAACTCAAAATTCTTACTAGCCTCTCCTACTCTCTCGGTCGCAATAATCGTGTTGATGCTGCGTGGAGCGGAGGTTTAGGATTGGCAATGAGTACAGCCCTTCCTTACTATCCAGTAACTGTCGACTCAACAGCACTTGAGCTCTTTGGTGGTGATTTCGAAGTAGGCGATTACTTTATGTGGAACAGCGGATTTACAAGCCCTGTAGCAGTGAGAGAAGGCATTCGATGGAGAACAGATGAGAAGCGCTTGATTTCAAATCTCAGCGTTATTTACTCACCCATCAAAAATTTGAATATCCGTTTGACTGGTGCTTATGACTATTTGGATTTTTCAAATAATCAATTTGTTCCACAAGAACTTTTTCCGAACACCTTCTCATCAACAGCCATCAGAAACTCAACTTGGTCAAACAACTGGAACTCTTCATTGACGGCTGATTACGTATATGACATCAATGAAAATCACAAAATCACTGTGCTCGGTGGTTTCGAATTGCAAGAATTCTGGTCTAATTATTTGGGAAGAAACTACAATTTCGTAGATGGCTCACCTGTTGAAAATGATTTTGAAACAGACAGTACTGTTGTGCAACGCTTCCCTGGTAATCGCGTGGGCTGGACCTTTGTGTCGACTTTCGCTCGTGTCAACTACTCAATAAAAAACCGATACTTCATTCAAGCAGTAAGCCGTGTTGATGGTAGCAGCCGCTTTGGTGCTAACAGCAGATATGGATATTTCCCTAGCCTTTCTGCTGGTTGGGTTGTATCGGATGAAAGATGGTTTAACAAAACCAAATTCGTCAACTTCCTTAAAGTGAGAGCAGGTTGGGGTAAGTCTGGTAACTCCGATATCCCAGCGGATGCACAGTTCAATTTATTCTCAAACATCAACAACGGTATTACCTATAACGGACAGCCGATTCTTTTCCCAACTCAATTTGGTAACGCCGATCTTCAATGGGAAAACACTTCTACCCTTGATGCCACCGTTGAAATTGGTATGTTGAAAGACCGCCTTACAGCACAAGTTTCATTGTATCGCAAAGTGACTACCAATGCATTGATGAATGTGAGCATTCCAGCTTCAACAGGATTTGGAAACTACTGGGATAACGTAGCAGAAATTCTCAACCGCGGTATTGAATTGACTATTACAAGCTACAACATTACCAAGCCAAACTTCGAATGGAAGACCGATTTCAATATCGCACGTAACTACAACGAATTGGTTGACATTGGCAACTATACTCCTGATGCAGTGAGCGGTGGAACAAACGATTCACGCGTTATCGTAGGAAAACCAATCGGTTCTTTCTATCTGATGAAGTTCAGCCATGTAGATCCAGAAACAGGATTGCCTGTTTACCTTGATGCAAATGGCAATGAAACGTTCGATTATGACAATGCACAGCGTCAATACGTAGGTGATGGTCTTCCAGAAGCTATCGGTGGTATTACCAACTCCTTCCGCTACAAGCAGTGGGACGCTCAAATCCTCGCAACATTTAGCTTGGGAGCTAAAATATTCGACTCATCAGGAAAGCGTCAAATGGGTGTTGTGACAGACTGGAATATGAGAACAGACGTACTCGACCGTTGGAGACAACCAGGTGACGAAGCCACCTTTGCACGCCTCACACTCGATGAAACCAACTATGGATTGCCAAGTGGTTTCCCATGGTGGAACACCAGCTTGTTTATCTATAATGCCGACTACTTGAGAATTAGAAATATCGCGATTGGTTATACTTTCAAATTGAAAAAAGAAAGCAAACTTCAGAACTTGAGAATTGGTGCCAACGCCACCAACGTATTCACATTTACCAACTTCCCTGGTCTTGATCCAGAGTTGGTGCGTGACTTCGAGAACCCTCAAGATAGAAACTTAAGTCCAAACGTGACTTATTTGACGCCTCCACAAGAGCGCAGCTTCAACTTCTCAATCAATGCTAACTTCTAAGATTTGAAACCATGAAAAAAGTAAAGATATTTTTCCTCGCCCTTGCCATAGGAACTGGTTTCACCGGTTGTAAAAAGTGGTTGGACATTGGTCCAGAAGGCGCCATACTTGCGGAAGACGCAATCAATACACCAGAGGATTTGCAAAAACTCCTCAACTCATGCTATGATGTTCTTGGAAATGTTTATGACGGAAACGTTCAAAACATGGCCGAACTATTGAGCGACAATCTCGCTCGACCGCTCAATAACCTTGATTTGACCTCTGTGTATGATCGCGAGGTAACATTCTTCAACTCTACTACCAATGCGGTTTACGCCGACTTGTACAGAGCAATTTATCGAAGCAATGAACTTATCAGAAATGTAGAGTTGGTGCAGAACTTATCAGCAGAAGAAAGCACGCGCATACAAGCAGAAGCTCGCTTTATTCGTGCGCTATGTCACTACTGGGTGCTTAAGCTATGGGCACAACCATGGGGTTCTACTGCAGACAACTCACATCTTGGAATTGTAATCCGCGATCAAGCGGGTCCATTTCCGAAACCAAGATCTAGCGTGAAAGAATCGTATGAATTTATCATTGCAGATATTCAGTTTGCTTTTGATAATCTTCCTTCTACTAACCCTGGATACGCAGACCGCCTTTCTGCCGCGGGATTGATGGCACAAGTGCTTTTTCAAAAAATGGATTACAATGGTGCTATCACTTTCGCAAATGAAGTAATCAATAGTGGCCGTTACTCTTTGCGTCCAGACCTTGACGCGTTCCAAGCTTTCACTGCCGAAGGTTACCTCACTCCAAACCCTGAGTCTGTTTTTGAAATCAATTCTTTTGTTGGAAACGGTATAATCGACGCTCGCAATGAAGGATTCAGAAATAACTACTGGCCAGGAGCATCAGGTTCTCAATTAAGCTACAGCCTCGAGCTCAACAACTTTTTCAACCTCAGTCCTCAGGATGGACGCATCGCCGCTTGGTTGAATGAAGCAGATGGCCAAGTGCAAACAAAAAGATTTGGATCTAATGCAAATGAATCCTTCTTCTTTTCTATCCCAATCATTCGCCTAACGCACCTTCATTTGATTCGAGCAGAAGCGATCGGAATGGTGAATGGAGACCTCAACACTGCTATAGAAGATATCAATGCCATCCGTGACCGTGCTTATGGCGTAGGACTCAACGATATGCCAGTAGGAGCTACAGCGCAACAAATCATTACTGCCGCTCGCGAAGAGTTCAGAAAAGAAACCATTAGCGAAGGTTATCGCATTGACCAAATCAAGAGAATTGGAGCCAGTGGAGAAAACCTTGTCGTTCGTGGTGCACCATGGAATTGCCCAGGAATGGCGATTCAATTCCCGAATAGTGAATTCACCGGATCTGAATTTGTTGGAAATCCGGAAGGAGGTTGTTAATTTTATATCGCAAAAAACAATGAAAATGAATAATAAAATATATGCTTTGCTACTGCTCGTAATTGTAGCAGTATCATCTTGCAAGCCAGACCTCAAAGGCGAATTGGGTGACCCATCCAATAAAGTTGCTGGTATGGCTGGCACTTGGAAAGTAAGTCAGTTTTCACAAATTGACTTGAATAATCCTGTTCAGGAAGAAAGGGACTTGACTGAGTTTTATGTGGTCGAAGGACAGGATATTTTGACAATCGAATTCAAAGAAGAAGGAAGAACGTACACTGTTACCCCTGGCGCAGGACGCAACTTCTTTGGAACGGGCGGAACTTGGGCGTTCGATAATGATGCAGCACCAAGCACCCTCATTTTAACAGGTGATGTCGAAACCCTTGAGCTGCCTTTGGGCGCGATGGTAAGAGAATTTGACAACAATTTCTCTATTGAAATCCCTCGCTTCTGTGAAGACGCCTCTGGCAATCGCACGAATACCGTTATCTATAAATTTCAATTCACCCGTCAATAATAGTACATCATGAAAAAGATTTTGAGCATTTTCATAGCAGTGATTGCAGCGCAATCAATGTTTGGACAAGCGGCTTATGTGCTTCCTTCTCCTACGGGTGCAGACGAACCGCTCACCATTTATATCGACGTTTCTCAAACGACTTATACAGGCCTTAAAGACCGTCTCATTGCATATCCTGAGGCGATCAACGACGTCTACATCTGGACGTGGCAGCCAGCAGACAATGGAGGAAACGGACAATGGTCATCGAGCGCGGAAGGAAGAAAAATGACCCACGTGAGTGGATTGCTTTTCAAATATGAAATCATCCCAACCGAATTTTACGGAGTAACTGGACCACAACTTTTTGCGCGCGGCATATCATGCCTTGCTAAATTGAAAGACGGTACAGCTTATCCAGATATTCCTCTAGAAGCAAAAACGGAAGACTTAACCATTACCATCATCCCGAAGCTTTGTGATGATAGATTTTGCATCTTCCCAGAAATAGGTAAAGCTGAAGATTTTATCAGCATCACCTACAACAATAATTTGGAGTTGGATGCCAACTTGCAAGGTCTTGGTGCCGATGAATGTTACATCTACCTTGTAGCTCGAGGAAATTCTGCCTTCAATATTTATCCTTATGTACCGGTTGCGCAAGTCACATCGACACCAGCGTTGAAGATGAAGCCTGTACCTGGCAAACCTGGAGAATTTAGATTGACAATCATTCCCGAAGATTTCTTTGGAACCATCATCCCAGCGACTCAAACTTTCCGCGAGTTGCGTTATTACATCGTAAAACCCGGATATACTCCGCCTTCTCCCGTATTTGAAGCGTTTACGTTTTTACAATGTGTGGATTAAAAATTTTAGCTTAATGCATAAAAAAAAGCCGCTTTTTCAAAGCGGCTTTTTTTTTAGAACGAGAACGAGGGAACTGGGGATTATTGGGAACATGGGAGGCTAAGTCGCGCCGTCGCCCGTCGCTTAAGCGAGAGAGTGTTATGTCTTGGGGATTGGCTCGTAATCTCAATTCAAAATTGTTTTA
>JBKCOM010000189.1:0-13757 GCA_046309775.1 Flavobacteriales bacterium | reverse complement strand
TATCAATCAACTCGCGGTGTGCGAATTATTTGACAAATGAAGAGCGATTCAATTGACGATAAAAATGTTTCTTATGCAGAAAAAATGCTTTGATTATGCTTTCGTTATACATGCCCGAAAGATTCACATTGCGATCGCAATTTTTCTCTTTTTTTCTTTTAGAAAGCATTTTGAAAAATGACCCGTAAAAACTAAAGTGTGCCTTTAAAACGGCCATGAAATAAGAGAAATTGCCTTCCGATAGAAAACGAATGCCAGCGATTCCATCAAGCAACATGCGACGAAAAAGTTTGAGTCCCGTATTTCCAGCTCTATAATTTTTTAGAATAAGATATAGGTTATTCCTAAAATTTAGGAATGTTTTATACGGATTCATGCGATCGAGTGTACCGCCTCCGTAGTGATAAACTTCGCTCTTACGACAAGCTCCGACTTTATAACCACGATTTTTTAATCTCCAACAAAGATCGATTTCTTCCATGTGAGCAAAGAAGTCTTCGTCGAGGCCATCCACTTCAAAGTAGGCAGAGCGCTTGATAAACATAGCAGCTCCGCTTGCCCAAAAAACTTCTTCGTTTTCTATAAACTGTTCATTATCGTTTTTATCAAACTCATAGAAGATACGTCCCGCGCAGAAAGCGAAGCCATCTTTGTCCATATATCCTCCTGCGGCACCTGCGTATTCAAAATATTCGCGGCGATGATAATCTAGAATTTTGGGTTGGCACGCCACCATCAAAGGTTCACTTTCCAAGTAATCCATAACAGGTTTGATCCAATTTGGGGTAACCTCAACGTCTGAATTGAGCAATACCACCCAATCGTTGGGGATGGCTCTCAGACCATGATTATAACCTCCTGCAAAACCATAATTTTTGTCCAGTTGAATAATTTTAACTTCAGGGAATTGAGTCTGAATAAAATGAACCGATTCGTCGGACGAGGCGTTGTCAATGACATACACGTCAGCATCTTCAATACTATGCGCTACCACTCCTGGAAGAAATTCTTTCAGGAAACGGATGCCATTCCAATTGAGTATTGCTATTGCTACAGATTTCACGCCGTGGTATTAGAGGCGCGAAAATAGTGCTTAGTAGGGATTATACCACAAATCTTGAAGTTCATCTCCACTAAAATTATTACGATCTTGTAAATTGGAGTTTCTGCCCACCTGTCCTGGCGTATTCATCGCACGCTGGCGAACGAGGCTGGGCCAGTCCATGTTTTTAGTTTCCTGAGGGACATCACTATGTAGGAGCTCGTAATCTTCTCCAAGGCTCGTATTGTAAAATAAGAATCTACGGTCGTGAAGTTTATCGTTGGTTTCGTAGTAATGCCAAATTTCAAACGGCCAGTAGTCAGGGTCGTGCGGTCTTTCAATGCGGGTGTTAGGAGGACCATATTGCAGATATACTCTTCCTCTATCGGTTTCCCAACCTTCCTTGATGCGTGTTCCGAAGTTTTCATCTACCATTTTCAACTTTTCTTTGTATTCCAACCAAGCCGCTTCGGGATTGCTTGGATTGCGCTTATACCAGAAGGTGTAGAAAAAACTTTGCATCTCTTGAAGGCCAACAGAAGGCATCGTATTGTTAATGGTATTTCGCTCTTGGCTGAGGGCAATGGGATTTAAGGAGTAAATTATTTCTCTTAAAGAATCGGGATTTGTGAACTTTACTACAAATGAATTTGACAGCTGTGACTTGTCGACTGGCCTCTCTGCGACTGGTACCTCTTGCACCAGATTGCGAGTGAAAAAGCGTTCTTTCATCGCAATAACGCTGTTGTTGCGATCTCTAGCTTCTAGCAGAATCTTATACTCACCTGTTGGAAGATTGCGAATATCTATCGTGTGAAGTTGTGGCGAAACAGATTTTGCATTGATCCTTTTTATTCTGCTGATTTCCTTTATTTCGGTGTTATTTATTTGTCGCACCGAAATGACAAAAGCTAAAGGTTCTTCACTTCCAAGTACTTTATCTAAATTATATATCTCGGCATAGAGCATCAATTCGTTGATATTGCTTGGAAAATAGGATGAAATGTAAGGTATCAAATCATAACCGCTTTTTGAAAAAGCATTGATATCTTGGGTAGCGGAATAGGCACTAATGAATTGAATGTCTGAAATGAAGGAGCCTTCCTTTAGATTGTTGACCTTAATCGGCGCCACCATTTTTACCGGCTCTTCAGCAGCATTGTTGATGTCTGAAATTTCTATTTCAACATCATACATTCCATTTGGAAGAGCGAAACGTTCAAGACTTAAAAAATCAGCTGTCTCGCCTTTAAGCATAGACGGCCCTTCAACACTGGCCTTGCGAAAATCGATCACCTTGTCATTTTGGGTAATGATGATACTAATTCCCACATGTGCATTGTAAGTGCCCGATTCATTTAGACTTGTTTCAAATGTTTGACCATCGAAGGATAGAACTACCTCCACAAAGGGACCTTGTCCGGGAATGTCGAATACACGATAGTCAAAATACGCTCGCATAGCGAACGCATATTGTGCGCATAAAATGAATACAGTGATGAGTGCAATGGAACGAATCTGTGTCTTCATACTTACAAAGATAGCAAAGTATAAAGGTATTAAAACACTAACCCCCCGCAGCGATGAGCTGCACTTCGAGGAGGGATTTAACAGGATTTTGCGGTTCGGAGGCGCCTTCTTTGATGCGGCGGAAGAGATTCGTGGCGGCGAGCTGGCCCAACTCAAATCCATTGTGGTGAAAATAATTCGCAATTCTGAATTCCGAATTCCGAATTCCGAATTGCGAATTTGCTTTCTCGTTCTATTTCTCCACCACCACTCGCTCTGTCTTGTTGAGCGATGGGTTGTTGAGTTCGAGGAGGTAGACGCCGGCGCTGAGGTCTTCGAGGTTCATCATAATCGTTCTGCCATTTTCCATATTGAAAATTTCATCACGAACTTTTCTTCCCGTGCTGTCAAACATGCGAATCTGAACGCGTCCTTCAAGGCCTTTTGTCTCAATAGTCACCATGCCATTGCTTACAGGGTTTGGATAAACCTTTACACTCGCAGCGTCAACAATTCCGAATTCTGCATTCTGCATTTTCAATTCCGAATTCTGAATTCCGAATTCTGAATTTTGAATTTCGAATTCTGAATTTTGAATTCGTTCTTCCACCACCAATCCCGCATCACAATCCTGCGGTGTGATGGTCGCTTCTTCTGAAAGAATGCCTGATGGGCTGCAATAGCCGATTACGCGACAGCGATAGGTGTATTGAGCGTCGTCATTCGTGATATTATCAATGCTCAAGGTTGCAGTATTGGTGCCGCTATATTTTACACTATTAAATAAATCTGCAAACGCACCACCATTGATGCTACGCTGCCAGCGATAGCGAATAGAGTTGAAAGGACTATTTACAAATACTCCGGTTCCTACGGCTTGTACACTCAGTTGAGCGTCTTCTCCAATACAAGCGCTCGCAGAAACAGGTTGTCCTGTAATTTCAAGAGACTGATACACGTTGAGGCGTGCTGTGAATGAAGCTTGTGGACTGTTGCAATTTTGAACACGGCAACGGAACAAGTATCCATTCAATGCAGTAGAGGGGTTGTTTATTGTTAGCACATTGCTATTTGCACCAGAGAATGTTTCATTATCTACGATATTCACCCATTGCATAGAAGCGATTCCGGTGCGGTACTGCCACTGAATGGTGTTTACTGGCTGTGCAGTAGCAATGGCAAATTGAATTTGATCTACATCGTCACAAATAGTTTGGCGCACCGGCTGTTGTGTGAAGGTTACAAAGGTGCTGTATTGCTGCACTGTGATAGGCTCAGATACTACAGAACATCCCTGGTTAATATTCACCAATTCTACTTGATAGGTGCCTGGTTGTGTGGCGTTCAAGGTAGCAGTGTTTGAATTAGGAATCGCGACACCGTTGCGGCTCCATACGTAGTTGAACTCATTTCCTCCAGCTACAGATACGGTGTATGCTTCGTTAGGACAAGTGATGGTTTCAGATGATGTCACTACGAGCTCTTGAGCTTCAGCACATTCATCAATAGAGAATATCGAAAGGGTAGAGCTTACTTCATTAGCAAGAATAACGATGTTCTTTCCATTTGGGCTTTGAGCAGCAGGGATGTAAACGATTCCTTCTGCGCCTAGATCAGGACCACTTCCCGTGAGTGTTCTGTTGTTGTTGTAACCAACATAAACTGGTGCGGCAGGATTTTGTACATTGAACACCATTAAGCCACCAACGCGCTCTAATGATACGAAAGCGTATGGGATGCCACCAATCACAGCAGTAGTAACCCCTTCTGGTTCTGGACCTTTATCGTCGGAGCGGTTTTTAAATGCAGCGGTTCCAGTGGTGTTAGATGCATTAAAGAATGCCGCAGTGATTGGATTGGCCGCAGTGATTTGTTCGAGAAGATCTTTTGAATCCCAAACAAGAGCGCCAGTTTCTGCATTGAAGATACTGAATGAACGGCTACCTAATACGTGCAATTCATCATAATCTCCATCACCATCTGTATCTCCGCTGTATTTCAATCCACTCAAGCGACCGAGGAAGCGGTTGTTTCTCAAAATGTATGCATCAGGGAAAGCAACAGGATCAAGCGTTCCGTTGAAGGTTGAAGATGAAATGCGGTTAGCGTCTACAACGCTTCCGAATTCTCTCGAATCACCTTCATTCGCAGTGAATAAGAAGCCAGTACCGTTGATGTTTGCATAAGAGATAGCATCTGGCATATAGGTGCCTTTGATTGGAAGATTTCCAGTAATTAATACCGTACCTGTTTGATCGCTTGCGTCTAAACCATTGTTAGAGTCAGCGCTGTAGTCGGCGTATCCGAGGGGTTTGAGGGAAACAATTGAATTGTTGGTGAGGTCAATTGTAAGCATTGCGTTGTTTTCTTGCATGCTTACATAAGCTTTTGTGTTGTCATCTGATACTGCCACGTATTCTGGCTCTAAGTCTTGAGCCACAGATGCACTGGTTGAGAAGATACGGATACCTTGCGCGCGCAATGCGTTTTCTTGACCGTTGAATGAGGTAAGACCGATAGTAATGGCATTCGCTTGTGTTAATGATGCAATGCCACCGCTGATATCAATGATACTTACAGAACCTTCTGGGTCAACGCTATAATCTCCATTTGGCTCGCCTTCATTGGCAGTCAATACCTTATTGTAATCTTTACTAAAAGTAATCATATCAGGCATTGGGCCTACTTCCACTTGATTCACAAAATTGCCATCGCTATCTAGGAATACGACAAACCCGTTTGCTTGAGGATTATTATTCTCAATGGCCATGGCAACTATTCCATTGTATGCTACTACCGAATTGATATTACCATAAGAAGTAATGCTAAGGCTATTGAGAAGAATAGGTGCTGAAGGATTTTGAAAATCTACAATTTCTAGCTTCTTACCAATGCTATTGGCGATGTATAGTCTTTGAGTGCTTGGATCGTGTGAAACAATCTCCGCGGAGTTTGCGCCCGAAGCACCATTGCTAAAACTAGAAAGTAAATTAATACCTAATTCATTAGATGGGGTGGGAGCTACATAATCATTGTCCTTAATGAAGACAATAGAATAGTTATTTGTAGGATGAATGGTCGCAAAGTCTGCTGTGGCAATTTTTACAATTACGCGTTCAGCTTTCTCAGCAATGGCATCATCGATGATAGCCAATGGGAAGTTGAATACACCGTTGGTGCTGGCTGGAATGGTCAAGGTGTTGTTCCAAACAAAGTCAGCATTCGGAGTAGCATCGCTATATACCGAAAGTGAGAAAGTCAATTGAGTAGCATTAGGTGTTGCGTTTTCCATTGTTACAGGAATCGACACAATGCCTCCATTTTCATTAAACCAAAAGAAATTGGATGCAGCAGCAATAGAAACGTTGCCAAGAGCGCAACCATCATTGAGTCCTCCAGCACAGTTTTCATCAACATTGTTAAAGCAAACTTCAGAAGCTCCGGGATTAGCGTTACTATTATTGTCATCACAGTCACCACCTAGCATGGCATAGCCTTCAGGCATTTCGCATTGTGTCAATGTTGAAGTACTTACACCATAACCATCTCCATCGGCATCGATGTACCATGTCAATTCATTCACACATGAACCGTCATCTTCGATGGCTTCTGGATTGTAATTACATGCATTCATATCTGTACAACCTACCACAATAGCCGCCGGAAGAATAGCATTACCAGGAGATGCCACATTAGCAGCAACATCAACACTTGTGAAGGTAGTTTGTGATTCGATTTCTCCAACGGCACTTATAAGACCAACATTACTCATCCCGACATAGGCAGGATTGAACGAGCCGTCTGCGTTATAGCCATAATAAAAACTGAAGTTGGCAGTAGCGGCTCCAAATGGTACACGAGAAACTTCGGTACCTGTTGCATCAAAAACGATGGTGCCATCGCCGCTTGAAGAAAAGCCAAGTCCAGAACCAGAGTAGGTTCCTATTTGCACTGAATTAGAAAGTCCCCAAAAGGTTCGGAAATCACTAGCGAATGAGGCAGAGCCAGATTCTCCGAAAATTACACTTTCGCCTGCGGCGATGGTAGTGATGCCGTTAAGAAATGCAGAGTTTACAAAATTGAAACTGTTGTCGTCAACTTTATAACCTGTAATATTTACAGAGGCATTGCCAATGTTCGTCAATTCGAACCAGTCGGCGGTGGAGCCCGATGACATGACTTCAGTAATTCGAAGGATGCCTTGAGCAAATGAAACGCTTGTCAGAGCAATAAAGATTGCTGAAAGTGTAATTGTTTTTTTCATCACAGAATTTGTGTTGGTAAGGTGATGCAAACCTCGACCTTCAATATTCTGTAATGATTAGAGCAAGTTTAACAAATTATTTCATTTGTTACGGATGTGTAAACAGTGAGTATCTATTTCGATTCACTTTTTGCGAATCAGTCCTTGCGTGTCAGTCCTTTTCAATACGTAACTCCTACTTTTGTTCTAGAGAGGATGAGATGAAATGAAAAGTCATTCCTGTTAGTTGGAAACAAACTCTCATTATTTAAAGAAATGTCATACGCGTACCCAACGACTCCCGCCAGATCAAATCGCTTAAATATAAACGCATTGAAAATATTCAATTGTATTTCTGGCTTGAGCATCCACGAAGTTTTTCCTTCTTCCACAAGCAATCCTGTGCCAATAAAAGCCCCTATTCTTCGATTGCGCAAGTATGCCTTCTTCGTACTTAATGGGATGGCGTAGCCATAACTAATGGTGGAGTAGAAATCATTTTGCCCGACCATCTCCATTCTTCCGTGGAGGGAACGCAATTTGTCTTTTATATTGCCGCCATAGCTTAAACGGAACGAAGGATAGCCGTTGTTGAGCCCGCGATAGCTCATTCCTCCTCCAACGGTTATGGAGTTTTTAACCACAATTTTCCCATACGTCGGTTGAATAGTCGCCATCTCTTCAACACTAAATCCTGAAAGTGATACCCATTCGCTTAGTTCGGGTAGTTGCATTTTTGAAAGAAATTCATATTGGAATAATGAATTAATCTTTTCTGCTAAGGCACTTCCTGCTGTTTGTTGAATCAGGTATCCAACTGCGCAATAGGTCCCTTTTTCATCAATAAAACAGGGTCTTCTTTCTTCATATTTTGAATTAATAGGAAACTCCCCACGACGGATATAGTTACGCAAATGTTCCAAGATAACAAAGCGCTTCTGTTTTATCTCGCTCTCAGGCATCGCTTCAGTGCGTTCTTTCAAGAGTTGATATGCATAGCTGAGATGTGCGCCAATGCGTTGTTTTTCGGTCAGTGAATTGCATTCTGATGGTGTGTAAAAATGCTCGGCACTGATATTACCAATTATAGGATTTATGGAACCTTCATCCAAGCGCTTACAGCCAGCGAGGGCAAACGATAGAACCATTAGATAAAAAATATATCTCATTATTCCCTATTAACTAATTTGTTTGAGAGGTCAACTCCTCTTTGTATATATAAGTAATATTGATAAATCCGTAATTGAAAGGCGTCATATCAAAATTGATAACTGCATTTTCAATGAATAGATTCTCTTTTTTGATATTTTCCACAAACTCAGATGCAATTTTTTCAGCGAGTTCAATTTTATCTTTTGCTTTCAATAGTCGGTTTTTACCAAATACCTTTAGAATCAAATCCCAGTTGGGGGGCGCTATCTGGGAATAGACGATGTCTTTCGTGCTGCCTGGAATTGGATTAATACTATAGAATGGCACTTCTTCTTTGGATGCGGACAATTTATACATTTCACCAGTGGCATCTCTTCCAATGATGATATTCAGACTTTTCGCGGTTATTTTTTTGTTCTTTACAAGTTCGACCAATTCTGAGATTTCGTTTACCACCAATACTCCGGGGGTTCCTTTTAGTTGAAGAATATTCTTCCTTATTCTAGTTGCATCTATATTTTGGAGACTATTGACAGATGCAAATTGCTCGACGTCGTTGTTAATTAAAAAAATGATTTTAGCGTCAATCTCTTTATCATCCCCGTGTGAATCGAACAGATGCCGTGCATGAAATACAGCTTTGATTTTGTGAAAGGATAATGTCTTCGCTTGCTCTGGTGCAATGGGTTCGTCAACTATGACGGTTTGACGTTTGCGATTTCCTTTTTTTGTCCATAATTCACTGAAATCATCCATGGTTTTTTCACCATATGTACCTGATAGTCTGGGCTGATAGATCTCTTGAATTTTCTTATTGTTGCTTATTTGTCGATTAATAGCTTGAGCATATCTTATTTCTTCAATGCGGTCATATTCATCTAAGTTTTTCGGCAGTTTTGATGAAATATAGTGGAATCCGTCGAGAGCTTCGTCGGTAGCTTTCACGGGTACTTCAAATAATGTTTGCAACGCAGCCGCTTCTTCTGCGTTGATTTTTTTACCCATCATCACAGAATAGAGGTGCCCGCCATTATCCCTTAGAAGGTTGGACTTAACGCTCGGAGGCATCAATTCCATTTGAAGTGTTTTCAAGCGCATATTTGGGCTCAAACCTTCTGATGATTTATAGGCCTTTGATATAAATGAATTTTTCGGAAGATTATTGATATGATTGATTTCGAACATAGAAAAGCGTGCGCTCACGATATTGGGATCGAGATAGGCAACATCATCGATGGCTCGCGAGCTAGCGCCCAATCCAGCCGCATCGTCTATTCGATTTAGTCGTGAGGCTTTGCTGAGGTCAGCAGCGCCGTCGGCGGCTTTACCTGCGCGCGAACAACCTCTTACCAATGCTCCCAAAAGGAGAATGGCCATAAGTGACATCTTCAAGTGATAATTCATCTTTTCTTTGGTTTTAGTAGTTTTTCTTCTCTCTGTATGATGGTGGCTATCGTTGTTTTATTCAAAATTGCAAGGCTTGCGTCCCGCACTTCTTCCATTACGGCATGGATACCACATGTTTTTTCATCCATGCAATATTCACAAGGTTCATAATAGTTTAAGCTCACACACGATACCATTGCTATTGGACCATTCATTACCCTGATAAGATCAGACAGGTTGATTTCATCAGCAGTCTTTGCCAAATAATAACCGCCGGCGCTGCCTTTTTTGCTGGTCACAAAGCCTCCCACTTTCAGGTCCTGCAATATGGCTTCGAGAAATTTTTGTGGAATGGTCGTTTGTTCAACGATGGATGCTACGGAAGCGGGTTGCTCCATAGCATTGGCCCTTGCAATCTGCACGAGGGCTTTTATGGCATATCTGGATCGTTTATTAAGCATAATTTTTCCAATAATCCTACAATTCCTACCAATATAGTAGGTATTAAAAAATTTTTCATAAGTTTGCGGTCTTATGATGACGCAATCTAATACGGAAAAGTTGAATGGCCTATTGCAACGATCACAGGGAATCGAAGACACAATCCTTTTGGCATTGGGCAATCTGGGTGGCAAGGCTGTTTTTTCGACAAGCTTCAGTAAAGAAGATCAAGTCATTTTTGATGTTATAGCTCGTAATAACTTACCGATTGAGGTATTTACATTAGATACAGGAAGACTCTTTCCAGAAACGTATAGCGTTTGGTCGCGTACCATCGAAAAATATAAAAGGCCTATTCTTTCATACTTCCCAAATGATCATGCGGTGGAGGCAATGACTACTGAATTTGGTCCAAATTTGTTTTATGAAAGTGTCGCTTTAAGAAAAAAGTGCTGTCACATTAGGAAGGTAGAGCCATTAAATCGAGCCTTGGAGGGTAGTAATATTTGGTTTAATGGAATTCGCGCTATCCATTCGGAGAATAGGGCTGCGATGAATTTTGTGGAATGGGACGCTACGAGAAATTTATACAAGGTGCAGCCTTTGTTTCACTGGACCGATGAAATGGTGGATCATTATATCGATCGATACCACGTTCCATATAATAAGCTTCACGATAAGGGATTTATGAGCATTGGTTGCGCACCTTGTACAAGGGCTGTTGCACCGGGAGAGAACGCAAGAGCAGGAAGATGGTGGTGGGAAGATGCTTCTAAAAAAGAATGTGGCTTGCACGCCGAAAGAAATTCAAATTGAAATTATGGTCATCAATCATTTAAAAGCGCTTGAAGAAGAAGCGATGCATATTTTATTGGAAGTGATGGGGCAATTTGAACGCCCTGCGCTTTTATTTAGCGGGGGAAAAGACTCAATCGTGTTGGTTCATTTGGCAAGTAAATTATTCAAGCCCGCACATATTCCTTTTCCGCTGGTACACATTGATACAGGTCATAATTTCCATGAAGCGCTCGCATATCGGGATGCGCTTGCTGAGAGATTGAAAGCAAAATTAATTGTCCGTCATGTTGCGGATTCTATTGCAAAACATGGGTTGAGCGAACCGGGCGGGAAGTTTCCTTCTCGAAATGCCCTTCAGAGCTATACGCTCCTTGACACCATTGAGGAGTTTGAATTCGATGCGTGTATTGGTGGCGCACGCAGAGATGAAGAGAAGGCACGTGCCAAGGAGCGAATATTCTCTGTCAGGGATGAGTTTGGAACTTGGGATCCAAAAAATCAACGCCCGGAAATCTGGAATATTTACAACGGTCAGATTTCAAAAGGACAGAACGTGCGCGTCTTTCCCATCAGCAATTGGACAGAGTTGGACGTATGGAATTATATCCGTCAGGAGAACATTACACTTCCTTCGATCTATTTCGCGCATGATCGCGAGGTGATTCGTTACGGTAATCAATGGCTTGCCACCAATGAATTTATTAGCATTGAAAATACTGACGAGATCACGACTAAGCGCGTGCGCTACCGAACCGTTGGCGATATGACATGCACGGCAGCCGTAGAAAGCAATGCAGATTCACTTGATGCGGTAATTGATGAGATCATCTCTTCACGCATTAGCGAACGCGGCGAAACGCGCATCGATGATCGCATGTCTGAGGCGGCTATGGAAGACAGAAAGAAGAACGGTTATTTCTAATAAAGTTGAAATGGAACTATTGAGATTTCTCACCGCAGGAAGCGTGGATGATGGAAAAAGCACCTTGATCGGAAGGCTTTTGTACGATAGTAAAAATATTCTTGTGGATCAATTGGAAACGCTGCAAAAGCAAAGTAAGAACAACAATGGTAATGAGGTGGATTTGGCGCTCCTGACTGATGGCTTGCGAGCGGAACGCGAGCAAGGTATCACCATTGATGTGGCTTACAAATATTTCAGCACACCACGCAGAAAGTATATCATCGCGGACGCACCCGGTCATACTCAATACACACGAAACATGGTCACTGCGGCGAGCACGGCGCACGCCATTGTGCTACTCGTAGATGCGCGCACGGGAGTGATTGAACAAACGCGCAGACACTCATACATTGCATCTTTGATGAATATTCAACAGGTCATTTTTGCCATTAATAAAATGGACTTGATTGATTTCGATCAGGTTCAATTTGAATCCATTAAAGAGCAGTGTTTGAGGTTATGTGACAAACTTCAATTAAACAATCCGTTCATCATCCCCATTGCCGCATTGCATGGGGATAATATTACCGATGTATCTACCAATATGACATGGTATAAAGGACAAACGATTCTTGATGTATTGGAAGAGTTGCCTGTTGAAAAAATCAATCAAGATGGACATACACATTTTCAAGTTCAATATGTCAATCGACCTCAGTCTGCGGAACTTCATGATTTCAGAGGATATATGGGCTCCTTACAAAGGGGAAGATTGGAAGTAGGAAGTCAGGTAAGTGTTTTTCCATCGGGCATTCAAACAAAAGTCAAGCATATTTGGTCGGCGGGCGAACTTCTGCAAACTGCCGCGGAAAGCGGTGTTTATACACTCGAACTAGAAGATGATGTTGACATTTCACGCGGCGATGTGATACGAAGTTCAGAGACTAGTCAAGAGGGGACGAATACATTTCAAGCAAGACTATGCTGGTTTTCGGAGAAGAAGGGAAGGGTAGGGCAGAAGGTGCTTTTGCAACAAAATAGTGCCTTGACTCGTGCAGTCATTACTTCTATTGAGTATAAGATAGATATTCAGGAATTTCAGCAGGTAGAAGGAGTAGAAGAAATCGCATTGAATGATATTGTATTTGTTACAATAAGGTCTCAAAAGCCTCTTCTTTTCGCGAAGGACAATGGTCCTCTGAACACCGCGATTCTTATTGATGAAATTAATCACCAGACCCTTGCAGCAGTCATATACGACCAACATTAAATCCATCATCAAGGGACGGTGGTGGTTTGTGCTCGGACTGCCGACATTGGTGGTAGCGACGTGTGTTGCTACGCATTTGAGTTTGGGCGAAAGCAGTTTCATTGATGAAGTGTTTTTTTGGTGCGCCCTTGCAGGCTTTATCGCGCAGCTCATCGATGGCGCTTTGGGGATGGGGTATGGAATTGTATCCGCATCCTTTCTCTTGTCCTTTAATATTCCTCTAGCGGCGGTGAGTTCGAGTATACACAGCAGTGAAATTTTCACCTCTGGAGCTGGGGGATTTTCTCATTGGAAATTGGGAAATGTGGATAAGAAATTGTTCTGGAAACTTGTTATTCCCGGAGTCATTGGAGCGGTGGTCGGAGCTGTAATGTTGAGTGTATTGGGCGATGAGTATGCGCGCTATGTCAAACCTCTCTTGGCGGTGTACATTTTGTTTTTATCTGTAAAGTACATTTTTCTTTTTTTCAAAAAAGTTTTTATCCATCATGAAGTAAAGCGAATGCGCACGTTGGCGGCCGTTGGTGGATTTTTGGATTCGTTTGGGGGTGGGGGCTGGGGACCGCTTGTAACGAGCACGCTGCTTCGCACGAGTCGCGAACCTAAGGCTATTATTGGAAGTGTGAGCTTGACTGAGTTCTTTGTCACTTTCGCGAGTGCATTTACATTTTTTCTTTTTATAGGAATGCAGCATTGGCAGATTGTGATGGGCTTGATAGCAGGAGGGGTTATTGCCGCCCCTGTTGCCGCCCTCCTTGCAGGCAAACTTTCCAAGAAGTGGAGTTATCTGCTCATAGGAATCCTCAGTGGCATTTGGAGTTTGAGAATTTTATGGAAACTAGTTTAGGTTCTCGTCTTTGTTCCTTGTTCTTTGTGTTCTCTCATGAAATAGGTTGACAGCTTATTTGTTGAAAAGTCTCTAAATTTAACGCGTTATGACAACAGAAGAACGTCGTCGGAGACAATTTACAGAGGACTTTAAGAAGTCTCAAGTTCAACTCATTGAAGCTGG
>JBKCOM010000188.1:0-3909 GCA_046309775.1 Flavobacteriales bacterium | reverse complement strand
GGAACATATTTGGTGGTTTATAGTTTTAACGGCATTGTCAAAACCTTTCACATCAGCAAACACCAGCGATGAATACCATACAGACCAGCGGCAGGCACCTTTGGCTATTTGTTTTTTTAGCCGGACTATTTATCACCAACGCCGTTACCGCAGAGTTGATCTCCAACAAACTTGTGGAGATTCCATTTTCATTTAATTTCTTCGGAAAAGAATTCGGACCCTTCGTGACCATCATCGGCATCCTTCCGTGGCCGATTGTGTTTTTGCTCACCGATTTGCTCAATGAATTTTATGGTAAAAAGGCCGTACAGCGCTTGTCCTGGATTACCTCTATCTTGATTGCGTATTGTTTTATCATCGTATTGTTTGCCTTAAATATTCCAGCGAAACAAATACCTGGAGCGAATCTCACGACCGATGCGGAGTTCAATAAAGTGTTCGGACAAGCGCCGTGGATTATAGTGGGCAGCATCGCGGCTTTCTTGTTTTCACAATTGATGGACGCCACTTTATTTCAATGGATAAAAAATAAAACCGGCAACCGCATGATCTGGTTGCGCAGCACCGGAAGTACCGTGGTGTCGCAATTGGTGGACAGTTATATCGTCTTGTACATAGGCTTTGTATTGCCCGGAAAAATGAATTGGTCGGACTACATGACCATAGCACCGACCAATTATATCTTAAAACTCGTGATTGCGATATCGCTTACACCGCTCATTTATCTAGGACACTATGCAGTACGCAGGTATTTGAGTGCTGCGAATAAATCCCCTGAAATCGTGCAAGCTTAATCCTCGAGCGTACCGAATTTTCCCTGACCGAAGTCGAGGATTGCTTGATGAATCTCATCATACGTATTCATTAAAAATGGACCGTGCGCGGCGATTGGTTCGTTGAGAGGCGCGCCGCTGATTAGGAATAGCGTGGCATCTTCTAAGGCCGAGACGCGCACCGTTTCACCATCATTGAGGAACAGAGCGAATTCATCCGTGTTGGCCTCGTGTTCATCGTGATAGCGCACGCTGCCCTCTACAGTGAGGATTCCAGTATTGAAATCAGCCGGAAGATCGAATTCTAACGAAGCGCCCGCCTTCAAACGAAGAACGTACATTTCAATTGGCGAAAACGTAGAAGCCGCGCCCGAAGTGCCTTTGAAGTTGCCAGCAATCACATCCACCTTTACATTACCATCATCACTTTGCCACTTTCCCATTTGGTCGGCGTTGAGGCCTTGGTATTTTGGCGGCGTCATTTTGAATTTCGCTGGAAGGTTTACCCACAACTGCACCATCTGAAAAGGACCACCGTTGCGGCTGTATTCCTTTTCATGATATTCTTTGTGCAGCACGCCCGAACCCGCAGTCATCCATTGCACGCCTCCCTCGCTGATCACGCCGCTGTTGCCAGCGCTATCGTGGTGGGCTACCTTGCCGTGGAAAGCGATCGTCACCGTCTCGAACCCACGGTGCGGATGCACACCCACACCGCGTGGATTCTCGCGTGGAGAAAAATCAATTTTACTATTATAATCCATCAAAAAAAACGGACTCATTCGATCCTGCGCCACGTTATATCCCGAAGGAAAGAAGTTGTGCACCCTAAACCCATCCCCCACCATATGCGGCGCCGGCGGCTGAAGAATCTGTTGAATTGACTTTATTTTCATAGGACAAAAATAGGGACAAAGCGACAAAGCGACGAGCGACAAGCGACGGGCGACATTACCCCATTATCCTATTACCCTATTACCCATTATCCTATTACCTTATTATCCTATTACCCTATTATCTTATTATCCTATTATCTTATTATCCTATTATCTTATTATCATGTTTATCCCATCGACACATCCCAATGATGTGTCGATTTTTTTCATTATTTTCGACACGTTATTGAAACATGTCGATTTAGTGTACATAAGAACCGATAATCAAAACACTGATAATGAGCACACACGATAGAAACGGTTTGCCTGTGCTATATTTGAGTTATTACATTATTCAGAATAAACCAGACTATTATCGGTTGTTAAAAGAAGTGACGGAATATCAAAACTGGATTGCATGGATACGTTTTATAGTAAAGGGTGTTGGTGAAACCGCGCAGTTAACATTAAAAAAAATCAATTTGATATTGCAGTTAAAGAAAGACTCTGAACACAAAATGCGTGAGGTTCTGAAATCTGCCTATACTCGTGAGCTGGCCGACTTACTATTTAGTTATCCTTACATAAAGATTAAAGTTCTTGAAAATCATAACATCGCCAAAAGGCAGACGGCGTCACTGTATTTACAAAAGCTAGCTGAAGGTGGTATTTTGAATCCATTAAAAATCGGCAAAGAAACTTATTACATTAATCACAAATTGATGAGTATCCTCACTGAATGATTCGCAATGTGTAATTCGCAATGTGTAATTCGCAATGTGTAATTCCTATCATACTAGCATACTATCATACTATCATACTATCATACTACCATTCTAGCCTATTAGCCTACTAGCATACTATCATACTATCATATTATCATGTTATCATATTATCTTATCTTTAAAAAATGAAAACTCTATTGTCCGCCCTTGCCATTGCGATGTTGTTTGCTTCATGTGCGCTTCATTCAACGACCTTCATCCCACCACAACAGTCTTTTGAGTTGGGTAAAAATGAACATGACTCGTTCAGTGTAAAGGTGAAAAATGAAGGGAAAAATCCTATTGAATTCTACCGCGCGCCTTTAAGTGGAGGCAAGCATTCGTTCGTAACGCTTGCTCCTGGAGAAAGTGCGAAAGTGAAAGTGGAATCCAATACAGCAGTGGTTTTCAACAACGCTTCGGCCGACACCGCTACGGTAAAGCTCGACGTCCACGGCGACCTCTCTCTTGGAATGAATTATAAGTAAAATCCATTAAAAACTTAAAAACCATGAAATCTACTCTCTCTTTAATTATTTTCATCTTCATCCTTCAGCTTGGCTATGGCCAGCAGGTCACGGAGGAATATTGGTAAAAAAATTAAGTTTTTAAAGTAAGTATTTCAGAAATCACCTTATCTCCTCAGCACCAAGACTCGCGAGTAATGAAGCAGGGATGAAAAAACTACTGGTATCTGTTCTTGTTTCAATAATCTTCGGGTCATGATTTGATTGTCGAAAAATTTCTGAGAGTCTTAGCTTTATATTTTCTGCATTTGGATCTTGAATTACTACTCGTTGAAGAGTCTCCAACTCCTTGAGAATAAGCGAATCGATATAAACATTGCTATCTGGAAAAGAATAACCAATCACAATAAGTGTATCGGTTTTCGAATATTCCGCCTTGACACGACTGAGGATATCCGTAAGTTTTTCCTTTTCCCATGCATATGAAATTTCAGGTCTGTGCATTTCAGCGCGAAAATGTTTAAGCATTCCAAGTAATACCAAACTCTTCTCTTTTGTATTCTTTGATAAATCATTTGAGTTTGTGTCGAATGACAGTATACCATTCAGCTTGAGTTCCTGTTGCTCGATTTCTTTTCCCAAAAATTTCAATGCCCCAGACAGTAATTCCCTTTTATATTCGCCCTTAACGTTCAAATAAGAGTACATGATTGCTCTATCATAATTCCAATTCAAAAATTTCACTGACTTTGGGAATGGCCTATCTCCCGGACCCATTAAGTTCGCAAAAAATGTTTCATACCTTGGATCAGGTCCTTCTAGTAGTTCATGAAAAGAAAGGTAAAAATCTACAATTATCTTGATCCAAGTTAGTTTAGGGTGTTCTCTTTGTAATACTCTCATTATTTCGGACCATTGGTTAAGTTTGAAAATTAAAACTTAAATCAATGAGTAGAACACGAAGAAAGTTCACAGCGAAGTTTAAGGCTACGGTGGCCATCGAGGCGTTAAAAGAGCAAAACACATTGGC
>JBKCOM010000187.1:0-93441 GCA_046309775.1 Flavobacteriales bacterium | reverse complement strand
ATCGCGAATTTGCTCCAGAACAAAAACCGAAGGATGTATTGGAAATTTTAGGATATTACGAGAAATAATACCTTATGAATCAGAGCATACCCCGACTAGTAATATCCCTAGCGGCGTTGGCTGCTATCATTTTCTTTCAGGGTCAGTACAATTACTTGACGAGCTACACGGATTTGCCTCCAGTGTTTGAGCACACTTTGTATCGAACCCTGATTGCGCTGTTGGTAGTAGAAAGTTCGAGGCAAGTCATTTTACTTTTTTACCGCACAGGACATCCAGAGCGCAAGCGCGACAATTTTGTAGCGGGAGTGGGTCATATCGTGACCATCATCTACTTCTTGTTGTCTTTAGTGCTGATGTTGGCGTTGTTCAACATTTCTGTAAAAGAAGCATTTACAACGCTGTCACTCATTGCCGCAGCCGTGGTCTTGATGACGAAGGACTATATTTCCAACCTCATCAACGGGATGTATCTAACTTTCACCAAAGTTATTACAATCGGCGACCAGGTGTCAATTGATGGAAATAAAGGGAAAATACTGGACATCACCCTCACCAATGTTCACTTGCTCAATGACGACGACGACCTCGTCTATATTCCAAATAATAAAGTTTTTTCAGGAGAAATCATCAACTATACACGTCGAGAGCTCAAGAAGACGACCATTGAATTTGAGATCGACCCCTTTGTGATATCTGATATTGATGCTCTGGAAAAGCGCCTCATTCAAGAAATGGAACCACACATGAGTTCCATTCAGCCGGGTACCTGCAATTTGAAAACCGTGAGTGTTAAAAAAGACCTAGTGGTTTTAAAGTTTCAATACATCCTCACCGACCCTTTAAACAAGGAATTGGATAAAAAAGTGAGGCGATTTTTCGTCCGCCGATTGGTGCAATTGCTCCATGGTGATGTGGCTTTGTAAAATATTTTCATTAAAATTTTTTTTAATGCGTCAAGTTCACACTTGATTTTTTAATATTTGCCGCAAATATGTAACCCTCTAAAACCAAAATCGGTTTCAGAGATATCAAATAAACAATGGGAAAGTACAATTCGATTAGAGAATTCATGTCTACCAACTACCTGCACTTCAATGCAGCAGCGATGGTGGACGCAGCAAAGGGCTATGAAGCGCATTTGGCTGAAGGTGGTAAGATGATGATCACCCTTGCTGGTGCTATGTCAACAGCAGAGCTTGGAATATCTCTAGCCGAAATGATTCGCGCTGGTAAAGTGGACATTATCTCTTGTACAGGTGCCAATCTCGAAGAAGACTTGATGAATCTTGTGGCTCACGACCATTACAAGCGCGTGCCCAACTATCGCGACCTCACTCCGCAAGAAGAGTGGGATTTGTTGGAACAAGGCTGGAACCGCGTTACGGACACCTGTATTCCCGAAGAAGAAGCTTTTAGAAGATTGCAAAAGCATATCTATGCTTTGTGGAAAGACGCCGACACAAAAGGCGAGCGTTATTTTCCTCATGAGTATATGTATAAGATGATTCTTAGCGGCGTATTGGAGCAGTATTATCAAATAGATCCAAAAAATTCTTGGATGATAGCTGCTGCTGAAAAGAATCTTCCGATAATTGTACCGGGCTGGGAAGACAGCACCATGGGAAATATTTTCGCCAGCTATTGCATCAAAGGTGACCTCAAGGCCTCCACGATGAAGAGCGGCATTGAATATATGATGTGGTTGGCCGATTGGTACAAGGCCAACAGTGCAGGCAAGGGAGTAGGATTCTTCCAAATTGGTGGAGGTATTGCTGGAGACTTCCCAATCTGTGTGGTGCCCATGCTCTACCAAGACATGGAGATGCACGACATTCCATTCTGGGGTTATTTCTGTCAGATTTCTGATAGTACCACCAGTTATGGTAGCTACAGTGGAGCGGTGCCCAATGAAAAAATCACTTGGGGAAAACTGGACATCACCACTCCGAAGTTTATCATTGAAAGTGATGCAACAATAGTTGCACCCCTCATATTTGCATGGTTGTTAAATCATTAATAATCGTCTCATGGCTATAAAGCGTATTATAAAAGATTACAAAACTCTCGGTCAAGAGCACATTGATCTGATCAACGAACACTATCCTAATGGGTTCGAGAATGAAAACCTTATTTCCTTCGTTACTCCTAAGGGCCAATTCATCAAAGCCTTGGAAATTCGAACGGAAGACACCATCTATCTTTTTAAGATTGATAAGAATATGGAAGTAGATGCTGAGGAAAATAACGACAACGATGGACTTGCGATTGGTGACTTTGACTCGTTCAAGGGCGAAGACAACAATGACAGCGACGACGATGATGACGACAATGACACAGACAACGACCGCGCCGACGATGACGGCGGAGACGATGATGAAGATTGATAATTTTCTTTTCTAGATATTAAAAGCACTCTTCCGGGGTGCTTTTTTATTAGTGACTAGATACTAACTACTAGTGACTAGAAATAGAGGGCGAGTGATTCTGAATTCGGAATTCAGAATTCAGAATTCAGAATTGCCAATTGCGAATTGTTATTTTTTTTCCATCTTTACAGCTATGACCAATAGACAACAATTTTTTTACGCCATCTCCATGTGGTCGAAGTCGTGGGGGTTTATTTTTAAAAATAAACTGGCCCATTACTTTATCTATCCCCTCGTCGTCGCTCTGATACTCAACTTCGTTGCGTTTCAGTTCATCGACGATTTGGTAAACCTTGCAAGAGGTTATATCCAAGGCTGGGTGGGCGTTCCACAAGAAGGTCATGCCTTTGATTCAGTATCCGAATTCTTTACTCATTTGGCTGTAAGCCTCACTACCGTGTTCGCGTGGATTGCTGGTGTTATCATATTTTGGAAAGTGTCAAAGTATATCACTCTAGCGATCATGTCACCGGTAATGTCGCTGCTTGCGGTGCGCACAGAAGAGGTTATCACGGGAGTTTCTTCACCCTTTGAACTCCGTCAACTTCTAAAAGATATCGTACGCGGTGTGGCGCTTTCACTGCGCAATTTGTTCATGGAATTATCTCTCAATGCAGTCTTGTTTGTCGCCAATATTGTTGTCGCCATTGTATTCGCTCCACTGGATATTATTCTCTCTCCATTGAGCTTTGTTATTTCCTTAGGTATTTCTGCCTACTATTCAGGCTTTTCAACCATCGACTACGCCCTAGAAAATAGAAGGTATTCGTTTAATCAAAGCATTGCTTTTATGAGAAAAAATAAAGGCTTAGCAATAGGAAACGGTTTGATGTATTCGCTGCTTTATCGAATTCCAATTCTTGGCGTTGCAATATGTACCGTCACAAGCACCGTGTCTGGTACCATGATTGTGTGTGAAGAAAAATACAATAAGATTTAATGACGAACGAGAACCCTTGAATGAGTGCTCTTGCCTCCAGCCACTACCTGAATTTCGTACATTCCGTTTGGTAGTTGAGAAGTATTTATTGTGGGCAAACTCGGTCTTTCAACTTGGATTAAGCGTCCTGTAGAATCGAAAAAGAATACTTGTTCGATTTCTTCGTCACTTTGATTTTGAATATAAATGAAGTCTGCAGCTGGATTTGGGAAAACAAAAATCTCCGCTTGCGCATCTTCATTCTTTTCTCTATCAACAAAAATAGGATAGAAACCATCAACGCTATTCTTTGCACTATTGACGGGATCCAAATATTCTTCGAAGGCGTAGAATGCGGTGTGAATCAATCCAAAATAATCTATTCCACCATCATTATCACATGCGCTATTGCCGCCAATAAAGCCGCCTGCTATCATCCCTTTTGAATTAAATATAGGGCTACCAATACTTCCTTGAAATGTATTCCCTCTCGCCCAGCTTGAAACGGGCGCTACCTCTAATCCAAACCAATCAGTAGCTGTCAAATCCTTTGCGACTGAGCTATAACTCTGATTGGTACCAAAGGCGTGTTGAATGGACACGTAATGATCTAATCCAGGTTCATCGCTGGACCAACCAGCATAATAAACACCCCAAGTTGTTCGAGGCTTTTCAGAGAGCTCGAGAAGTGCAAGACCTGTTCTGGGCTCGACCGATAACACCTTTGCCCCGCTGAGAGCGCGGTCCCAGCAACCTATGTCACCAGTACCTGGGCAATTTTCATTATTTAGTCCAAAAACAATTACCCAATTCTCAGGATCACCGAATAGAGAGTTAGCACTCGTGAGCAAAAGCGGCGTTCCGTCGCTTGCAGTATTATTCACCATTGCACCTGTAGTGATGCGCTGGCCTCTGTCTACTAGAAGTAATACAGTAGAAGCGCTAAGATTTGTTACGAATTTGTCTTGTTGAGCATTCAGCAATCTTTCGCTGCATGGTGCGAATTCTGAAGATGTCGATTCAATATCCTTATAACCTTGAGCCACATAAGAAATGGTGATGTCTCCAAGTCCGCGTCCGGCGTATGGTTCGTAGAATTCAATAATCAAACGATTTCCTTCAAGCGGTAAAATGGTGAACTCTTGAGCCCCGTTGCTTTTGGCCGAAATGGGACCTATGAAATCTGTCTTCTGTTCATTGTAAATATAAACCTTGCCACCGTTGGGAATATTGAATTGACTAAATGTCAAATTAAGGCTGAGCGCCTGTGATGACTCAATAGCCAATATCCATATGCGGTCACCATTGGGATAGTTTGTCCAGCGACCTGAGTTAGAAGTGGTAAAGTTTACTGGGGTAGCATAGGCGAATCGAAACGGCATTACTTTATTCGTTTCATCAATTTCGTCTTCTGCCATCAATTCGAGGATATCGAAGGAAGGAAGTGCGCGCCAAAGATTGTTGGTAGTGGAATTGGTAGTCTGTCCCCAAGTCAAAGGAAAGCCCTGCTTGTCAATCTGCGCCATCGCTTGGATGCCCCAGAAAGTCAATAAAATGAATATGGCTTTACCGTTACGCAACACTGTCCTAGTTGATTTATATCGCTAATATAATGATTTCCTAACAAAAAGACGCATTCCCTTATCGAAAAGGTTGCGTAATTATTCTTTTTTTAAGCAACCATTGGAAAGCTAAATGCATCTACAATGAAAATTGTAATATTATGAAAGCAATATTCTCAACTATTTTCTCATGTCTCGTGCTGTCTTCGATGGCACAGAATTCTAATTGCAACACTATTCCTGCGGGAACAGACTTTGGGTTGTGCCAAATGATAATTGGAATTGCACACGTTGAAAATCAAGGCTGTGTAACAGTAGGAGGCTGTGGATATATCGCAGCGGATGGCACCGATTATTCGGATTACTTTTTTGACACTCCAGCCGATTGTGAAGCGGCTTGCTTGGACGCTTGTCCTGAAATTCCGCTATCAGCCGATTTTGGAGAATGCGACATGGCCTTGGGCGTTGCAATGCTCGAAGGTGGCCAGTGCACTTTCCTGAGCGGATGTGGATATACTGCCAATGATGGCGTAGACTATTCTTCTTATTTCTTTGATTCTATCGAAGAATGTGATGCTGCATGTTTTGGTACTCAGGAATGCGTGGATCCAGCACAAATAGATATGTCAATAGCTTGTCTCAATATTTGGCTTCCAGTATGCGGCTGCAATAATGTGACATACGGCAATGAGTGCGAAGCATACAACTGGGGAGGTGTCACTTCATGGACCCAAGGTGAATGTACAGTTGGCGTGGATGAAATTGAAAACACCGCTATTGAAGTTTATCCCAATCCTGCAACGCAAGAAATACGTATCAACGCGCCTGCAAACGCACAACTTTCATTCTACCAAATCTATTCTCAAGATGGCAGATTGGTAATGGAGGGCAAATACACCGGACAAGTCATCATCAATACACTTGCAACAGGAACTTATATTTTGAAGGCTGGACTGGGTAAAAATGAACTGCCCTTCAGTGCTATTTTTAATAAACAATAATCTATTTTTTTCTAAAGAAAAATAATAGAATCAACGGAGCAAAAAGCAATTCGGTAATCACGCCGATGATCAAAGTGAGTGTGATAAGAAACCCGATGTAATAGGTCCCCAAGAAGTTTGATAATATTAAGGTCATGAATCCTCCGCACAGAATGAGTGTCGTGATGATCATGGCCTTTCCTGTTGTAAGAAAAGTCCTTTTCACCGCATAGGGCAACGAAAGTCCTTCTCCAAGAAATGTGCGCACACGAGCCAAGAAATGAATGGTATCATCCACCGCTATTCCAAATGCAATATTGAAAATAATGCTCGTGGAAATTTTAATCGGGATACCCACATAACCCATCAACCCTCCTACAAGTAAAAGCGGGATTATATTGGGGATAACTGTTAGAAATAGCATTTTCCAACTGCGGTAAATCACTGCCATGATCAGTCCGACCACAAGCACACTCAGCAACAAATCCGCGAGCATATTATCGACCAAACTTTGGTTGTTCAAATCAATCAAATGTGCTGTGCCCGTGACCTTATAATCAAAGCGGGTATCGAGTTTGTTTTGAGAAATAAATTGGGCGAGTTGTCTATTCTTTTCCTCATAATAGAGTCGTCCTATATCTCCAACTTTCCCTGTAATTCGCAAGACTTTTGAAGAATCATTGTAGAATAGCTCCAAATATTCGCGGGTTGATTTGCGCCGAAGAATTTTCTTGATCTGATCAATTTCATTTTGTTCTGGGATGGAATAAAATTGAAGTTGGCCGCCGTTGGATGCCTTGTTAAATGTCTTCACGAGCGTTGCCAAACTGCCCTCAGCTCCCACTCCATAGCTGGATTCAAGAAAATGATCGAGACTGTCTAAGGCGGTCAAGAACTCACGCTGAAATGGATCTATTCCTTTTTTCGGAAAAATAGCAAGTTCAAAAGGTCGCACACCCGAATAATGCTCTTCCATATACCTGAATTCTTTCTTAAGCAAATGATCGTCGCGCAAATCCTCGAGCATCATATTGTCCACCACCAACTGAGAAATCCCAAAAAGCCCGAAGGCAATGGTAATTAACCCTGCGACAAAAACTTGCTTTCTTCGTCTAATGATCCAAAGAAAGACGCGATGTAATTTTTTTGACCAAAAATCCTCACTCGTGCTGAATGCGTACAATCGTTTTGGTTTTGCAAGCAGAAGAATCGCAGGCAACATTGTAAAGGTGAGACCATAAGCCAGCATTACGCCAATGGAGGTGTAAAGACCGAAATCAGAAACGGGCTTTATGTCTGACAACATCAAAGTCAGAAAACCTACAGAAGTCGTTAACGCCGTCAAAAACGTAGCGAGACGAATACTTTTAAATGCATATTTAATAGCTTCGTATTTGTCTCTTCCATTTCGCAATTCCTGCATATACTTGGTGAGCACATGCACGCTATCAGACATGCCCACAACGAAAATAATCGTCGGCAAAATCGTGATCATCAAATCGATGTCTTTGCCCAAAAGCTTCATTGCACCGAGGGTCCAAAGAATGGAGATGATGACCACTAATGTTGGAATGATGATGCCCCATCCACTTCGAAAAGCGATGAACAAAAAAATAACTGTGAGAAGCAAGCTAATCGAAATGAACATTGCGAGCTCTCGCACCATCATTTCCACATAAATACGCTGTCCAAGCGCTCGACCTATGACGTGAGTACCATCGAAACTGAATTTACTTACTTCCTTCTCCACATCAATGGAAAGCTGATCACACGCGGCTTTGCTCATGCGCTGCTTGTGCTTCATATTGATGGCTACACTTTTGCCATCTTCACTAAAAAACACATCCACTAAACCTGGTGTAGAGGATACTTTAGAAGAGTCAATAATATAATTTTCTCTTTCTTTCCATCGAAGAATGGGTTGGGTAAAGACAGTGCCAATAAATGGATCTTTAACAAATTCCACAAGTCTCGTCGGACCTTGAATATAGGTCACGTTTGGAAGAGCTGACAACACGGATGTTAGCGAGTCAACTTTTTCCAAAAAATCATATTGAAAAACACCTTCTTTGTTTTCTAGTACTACTATAAAAAAATCATTGTCCGTTTCGAAATCCTTACGAAAATTGAGATAGAACTCCGTTTCTGGGTCTTCGTGTGGGAAGAAGGCTTCAAAATCATAATCAAATTTCAATTTTGAAATCATGATTATGCTGAAAAGAGTAATAACAGCAATCGATATAAGTGAGACGGATGCTCTGGTCTTGGACATATAAAAAGAAAAACCGCAACTCGTAACTACGAATTGCGGTCAATATTATAGCGAAATGCGCTTATTTCTTCAACAAATCGCGAATTTCTGTAAGCAATACTTCTTGAGCACTTGGCGCAGGTGGTGCTGCAGGAGCTTCTTCTTTCGCCTTCATAGCAGCATTCATTCCTTTAACGATAAGGAACAACACAAACGCAATCACGATAAAAGAAATCAGAGCTGCGATAAACTTGCCTAATAATACTCCGCCTGGAGCCCACTCCTCAATCTTTGTAACTCCCTCAGCATCGAGTGCTGGCTTGAGAAGCATTGGAGTGATAATATCTGCAACTAGGGAGTTGACTATAGCACCGAAAGCTCCTCCAATGATTACCCCAACAGCGAGGTCGATAACGTTTCCGCGCATTACAAACGCCTTGAATTCTTTTAGCATAAAATTTTGGTTTTGGTGGTTTTGTGTCACAAAAGTAACAATAACCACCTTAACTCAAAAATTTAGCCAATTGGTCCTTCAGTTTGTCTCGATCGATCGGCTTGGTAATGTATCCATTTGCCCCAGCCTCCAAACACTTTTCTTCTTCTCCTGCAATCGCATTAGCCGTCAGAGCTATTACTGGAGTATTCGCAAATTTCGATTTGCGAATTCGTCGCGTCGCCTCATGTCCGTCCATCTCCGGCATTTGAATATCCATCAACACCAAATCGAAAGGACGCGCCTCTGCTGCTTGAACTGCTATCTGTCCATTTACAGCTTCCACTATTTCAATGTCAGGATAAAGTTGTGAAACGATGATTTTCGTGAGAAGAAGATTCACATCATTATCTTCTACAATCAAAATAGCCTTTCGATGGGGATCTGCTGCCTGTTCCAGAATACTCCCTTTGGGTAATTCCTTTTCAACAAGTTCCGACCTGAACTCGTATTGCTTCAGATGAATGGTCAATTCAGAAGGCAATACAGGCTCGAGAATGGGTACTACATTTTTCAATCGGGTGCAACGATCATAAATCGCCGCGGCTTCCAAACGATGATAGCATACCACCGGCACATCCGCTATTTGAGGTAGGGCTGATTCCCTCAATTTTGAAATAAAGTCGAGTCCCAAATCATCTTTGCCATTATCACTCACCACGATCACATCAGGAACCTCATTGCGAATCACCGAAGCTACTAGATTTTCCAAAGACTTGAAGACCATCAAAGGAATATTTTTTTGCTCGAGCACTTGCTTCACATCATTAATAAATTCATCATTGAATGATACCACAGCAATGTGTTTTTTGAGCATCGGCATATCTTCAAGAATCCTCTCTGAATTCTCCTCTTGAAGGTCTATTTCAAAATAAAAATTGCTTCCCTTTCCAGGTGTGCTAATGAGGTTTAGACCGCTATTCATCATCCCTAGCAGATTGTTGGAAATCACGAGGCCTAAGCCTGTTCCACCATACTTTTTGGTAGTACTCGTATCTGCTTGTACAAAAGCTTTAAACAAGAATTTTTGCTGCTCTTCACTAATACCAATTCCCGAATCTCGCACCGAAATTTTCACTTTGTTGATTCCATTATTTCTTGAAATCAACTCTGCATTGAGCATCACTTCGCCTTCGGGTGTGAACTTGACAGCATTGCTCAAAATGTTTACAATCACTTGTCTTAAACGCACAGCATCTGTGATGACATAGCGTGGCAATTTTTCGTCGATTTGTACCCGAAAGTTAAGTCCCTTCATTCCTGTCACGTGCCTTACCAATGTACTGGCATTTTCGAGCACTTGACGAAGATCTGTTTTGTCAAGATCGAGCACCATTTTGCCCGCTTCTATTTTCGAAAAATCAAGAATTTGATTGATCAAATCCATCAGTGAAACAGCGCTTTCGTGCAGGTTTTTAATGTACTGCATTTGTACGCTGTCGAGACTGGTTCCTTTTAGCAATTCTGCAAAACCCACCACGCCGTTGAGCGGTGTTCTAATTTCGTGCGACATGTTTGCAAGAAACTCTGACTTTGCTTTGCTAGCTGCCGTTGCCATTTCTGTTTTGACGCGCAACTCTTCATTTTGCAAATTTCGTTTGATGACCGAGCCCAAGTTATCAGCTAGAATGCGTAGCAGATTTCGCGAATCCTGCGTCCATTCCACCTTCTCAGTGACCGCATCAAAACCCAAAAATCCATACAAACGATTGCTTTCCATCACCGGCAAACTGAGTAGGGATTTGATGCCTTGAGGTTCCAAAATTTCCTTTTCTGAGGCCCACTCTTCACTCAATGCATCGAGATCATCAATATAGACTTCTTTTCCTTGAAGCATGTTTGCCACCCAAGTGGGCACTGCTTCGATCGGTACATCTTGAAGATTATCTTTTTCAGGACTTACCCCGTCTTTGCACCATTCATGGGTATTTGAGCACGTCTGTGCATTGTAGTCAAATCTAAAAAAATAACTGCGATCCACTTTAGAGAACAACCCAATTTTAGCCAGCACCTCGTTCATTTTATTATCAAAAGATGCCTCATCGGACTGAATAATCAGCGTGTTGCAATCGACCAAAAGCTGTTCAAATTCCTTTCTAAACTGAAGTGCTTTCTCCGCGTTTTTCTTTGCAGTAATATCTACAATGGAGACGAAGAAGTCATTCTCTACACCTCCGATAGTGCGATAAAGTACTCGCGCTCTAAATTCTTTATCAGGAAAAATTTCTGGTGCGGCGTATTGGATTATTTGAACCTCTTTGGTAGCTCTCGCACGCTCAAAAGGCTCCATGAATTTTTCGAGAAGCTCACCGTGAAAGAGCTCTTGCAAAGACTTACCAATAAAATGTTCTTTGGGAAAAAACAATAAACTATCTGAAGAATAGGATACCTTTTTAAAGATTAATTGATCGTCCAATTCGAAAAGAGCATCTTCAAAAATTCGCAAAAGAGAATTCACTGATTCCTCATTCAATTTTTCATCAGTGACATCCCAAAATTGTATGATAAAATTTTCCTTGGAACGAGATAGGATTTGTCCGTTGAACCACCGTTTTATTTGTGGCGCATACTGTTGAAACGTTTGCGAATTCTGGAGTTCTAGTGCATTTTGAATTTTGCCAAGCCACTCTTTTGAATACTCTGAATTAGCGGAAATTTCACTAAATTTTTTTCCTACTAAGTTTCCTGTCGCTGTTCCGTAAATATTAGCAAATGCATCATTTACATACTCAATTTTATAATCAACGAGTACATCACCTTTCCAAATGGTAGAGGCGCTGAGATATCCCACAGAGGAATTAGCGAAAAGTTCACTAAAGTTCAATTCGTGCATACAACTAGTAATCTGAGAGGTCAAAGATAAAATAAAAAAAGCCTGGCTTTGCCAGGCTTTTATACTGATATTCAATCAAAGTGTTACTTCTTATCGTCCTTAACTTCCTCAAAGTCAACATCAGTAACTTCAGCGTCTGCCGCACCTCCATTATTTGGAGCTTGCTCAGCACCTGCTGCGTTTCCTGCGTTATACATGTCTTGAGAAGCAGCAGAAAATACTTGGTTCAATTGATCCATAGAAGTACGAATCGCATTCAAATCCTTTTCTGCATGCGCTTTTTTCAAGTCTGCTAATGCATTTTCAATCGGACCTTTTTTATCGGCTGGAAGTTTCTCTCCAAATTCCTTGAGGTTCTTTTCTGTTTGGAAAATCAAAGTATCTGCTTGGTTTACTAAGTCTGCCGACTCTTTTGCAGCGCGGTCAGCTTCTGCGTTGGCTTCTGCCTCACGCTTCATCTTCTCGATATCCTCTTTAGACAATCCACTTGAAGCTTCGATACGAATCGATTGAATCTTGTTGGTCGCTTTGTCTTTAGCGCTCACGTTAATGATACCGTTTGCATCGATATCGAAGATTACTTCGATTTGAGGCACACCGCGTGGTGCTGGTGGAAGGCCATCAAGGTGGAATTTACCAATGGTGCGGTTGTCTTTCGCCATTGCTCTTTCACCTTGTAACACGTGAATTTCTACGCTTGGCTGATTGTCAGAAGCCGTTGAGAAAACTTCAGATTTCTGTGTTGGAATGGTTGTATTCGCATCAATCAATTTAGTGAATACACCCCCCATTGTTTCGATACCGAGCGACAGTGGTGTCACGTCGAGAAGCAATACATCCTTCACCTCGCCTGTCAACACACCACCTTGGATTGATGCTCCGATAGCTACTACTTCATCAGGATTCACGCCTTTGCTAGGCTCTTTCCCAAAGTATTTCTTCACCGCATCTTGAATCGCTGGAATACGTGTAGATCCACCCACGAGAATTACTTCTTGAATGTCTCTTACGCTCAAGCCAGCCTTCTTCAACGCCGTTTCACAAGGGGCAATCGTTCTTTGAATCAATGAATCAGCAAGCTGTTCAAACTTTGCACGGGTGAGCGAACGAACCAAGTGTTTTGGGATGCCGTCCACGGGCATGATATAAGGCAAGTTGATTTCGGTTGTAGTTGAACTTGAAAGCTCAATTTTTGCCTTTTCCGCAGCTTCTTTCAAACGCTGCAATGCCATTGGATCTTTTGTAAGATCAATATTGCCGTTTTCATTTTTAAATTCTTGCACCAACCAATCGATGATTACTTGGTCGAAGTCGTCACCACCGAGGTGTGTGTCACCATCGGTTGACAATACTTCAAAAACCCCGTCACCGAGCTCGAGGACAGATACGTCGTGAGTACCACCACCGCAGTCGAAGACTACGATTTTCATATCCTGTGCCTTTTTGTCGAGACCATAGGCCAATGCTGCAGCCGTCGGCTCATTGATGATACGCTTCACTTTTAGTCCCGCAATTTCACCAGCTTCTTTAGTAGCTTGGCGCTGCGCATCGTTGAAGTAGGCTGGAACAGTAATCACTGCTTCAGACACTTCATAACCGAGATAATCTTCTGCCGTCTTCTTCATTTTTTGAAGCACCATTGCAGAGATTTCTTGAGGTGTATAAAGACGGTCGTCGATTTTAACACGAGGAGTATTGTTGTCACCGCGCACCACTTCGTATGGAACACGTGAGACTTCACGAGCGCTTTCATCGTAGCTACTACCCATGAAGCGCTTGATGGAGTAGATTGTTTTTCTAGGGTTTGTGATGGCTTGACGCTTAGCAGGATCGCCAACTTTGCGCTCGCCGCCTTCTACAAATGCCACCACCGATGGAGTAGTTCTTTTGCCTTCACTGTTGGCAATTACCACCGGCTCATTTCCTTCCATTACAGAAACGCAGCTGTTGGTAGTTCCAAGGTCAATTCCTATAATCTTGCTCATTTTGATTTATTTAATTCGAAATTTCCACCCCGTCTTCAAGCATAGTGCCATTGAAGGAAAGACTGACACATGGGTAATTTTGTCAGTTTTTGAGAAGAACCGCCTCCTTTCAGGTGACAATTTTGACCAAAAAAAACCCTGACAATGGAAATTGTCAGGGTTCTATTTACTTGAACAACAAGCTTATTTCTTGCCAGACTTGCCATCTGTTTTAGATGGGCTTGCGCCAGGCTTCTTATCTTCAATTACAGGTTTTGCTGGAGCAGGCTTAGAAGGAGGAGGTGTTGTTTCTGATGGCTTGGTCATACCGCCTTCATTTGGGCGACCACCGCGCTTGATACTCTTCTTTTCAAAAACCATATGCGTCTCGCCCTTGCCAGGTACGCCAGTAACGTATGATGTAACGAACTTGAACCCAATTTTGCTGAGGTAAGCCATCGCATCAGGAACACTGGTAAATTTCTGATCGCGTGCCTCGCTCATTGCCACGATGAGTTCTTTATCCTCAATGCCTTTTGTTGATTCTTGACCAAAATCTAATTTGATAACTGTACCACCGATACCGTTATCTGCCAGTATTAATTCGCAGAAATAAGATTCGCCTTCCATGCCGCGGCCCATTGCTTCTTTTTGAGCAGCTCTTGCTTGAAGTTCTTTTTCACGTGCTTCACGATCTGATGATTCTGGCTTTTGCGCCATTCCCAAAAATGGGAGACCTGCTAATAGGATAAAAAGGATTTTCTTCATTTTGAATTCGATTAATTAATGTGGTCAAAAATAGCCAAACAATGTGCCATCCTGCAAAATGAAAAGTTAAGAGCCATATTTGCACCCTAAAATGGATAGATTTCACGAAGCATATTGTTATCTGAAGCACCTTCTCACTGCTAAAAAGAGGCACGGTGTTCATTCTCCTTTTGTGTATCATCTATCTGATCAAGTGCTTTCAGAGTCTCGGGAATTCGGAATCTTTGAGAAATTAGAGGCTCTTCGAAGAAAACTCGAAAACGACCAGCATATAATTGAAGTTCAGGATTACGGCGCTGGGTCAAGGGTTCACAATACATCCATCAGATCCGTTTCACAGATTTCAAAAACTGCGTTGGCACCAAAGAAGCAAAGTCAGGCCTTATTTAAGCTAACTCTTGAACTGCAACCAAAACGAATTCTAGAATTGGGAACGAGCTTGGGACTGACTACGCTCTACCTTCATGCAGCGGCTGGACAAAATGCTCAAATCACTACTATTGAAGGAGCACCTGCTATTGCAGAAATTGCAAAAGAGAACTTTATCCATTTTGGTGCCGACACTATTCAAATACAGATTGGAAAATTTGAAAATCAACTGAGTCAGTTGAATCAAGAGTTTGATCTTATCTACATCGATGGAGATCATCGCTTCGGGCCTACCATGAATTATTTTGAAAAATGTAAGAGCCTACTTTCTCCAAAGGGCTGGATGATTTTGGATGACATTTATTGGTCTAAAGAAATGACAAAGGCATGGGCAGAATGTGTTGCCGACGAGCGATTCAACCTTGCGCTAGACTTTTATCATTTTGGGGTATTGCTTCGGGATAATAGAAAAGAGCGCGAATATTATCGCCTAAGTCTTTAGTCCTTTTTCTCCAAATCTTCGATTCTACGCATCAAATCAGGCAGCTTTCGGAAGCCGACATAGCTTTTTTTATAGTCCATAATTGAAAATGCTGGCGACCCTTGAATAATGGTATTGGGTTCTTTGATATCGCTCCCTACGCCACTTTGCGCGGCAATCTTTGTTCCATCGGCAATATTGATGTGACCTACGATTCCAACCTGACCTCCGATCATGCAGTTTTTCCCGATTTTGGTGCTACCCGCAATACCTGTTTGTGCCGCAATTACAGTATTTTCACCTATTTCGACATTATGAGCAATTTGAATGAGGTTGTCTATTTTGACACCCTTTCGAATGATTGTAGATCCAAGAGTAGCCCTATCAATGGTGGAGTTAGCGCCCACCTCCACATGATCTTCAATAATGACATTTCCGATCTGCGGAACTTTTGCGTAATTATTTTCAGAATTGGGAGCGAATCCAAAACCATCACCGCCAATCACAACACCTGCGTGGAGTGTACAATGATTACCAATTTGACAATCAGCGTAGATTTTAACTCCAGCGTTAATGGTTGAATTATTTCCAACGGAGACCTTATCGCCGATGATGGTACCTGCGTGAATGGCAGCGCCATCGCCTATATTCGTGTTTTCGCCTATGTAAACGAATGCACCAATATAAACGTCTTTGCCAATAGTTGCTGAGTCTGCAATCACTGCGCTTGCGTGAATGCTTGGCTTTGGCTTTGTGAGTTGATTGTATGCCTCCAATAATTTAGCGAAGCTCGCATAAGCATCGTCAACGCGAATGATGGTCAAGGTATTCGGTAAAGTCTCTTCTGCTACAAAGTCTTTAGAAACAATCGCGATACTAGCCTTGGTTTGATATATAAATGAAGTATATTTTGGGTTGGCGAGAAAAGTCAAAGTACCAGGGGTTCCTTCTTCAATTTTTGAGAGGCCAGAAACCGCCACATCGTTGTCACCTTCCACGATACCATTCAACATGGAAGCTATTTGTAGTGCTGAAAATTTCATATGGCGAATATAAACAAGAGGTTGGAATTATTATTTTGAATATACTTTTCCTCCAAGGGAAGCAACCGCCTCAAAGAAAGCAGGAAAAGATTTATTCACAGATTCCGCTCCTTGAATGGTGATTTTGTCACCACCTAACCCTAAAAGCGCTGCCGCCATTGCGATGCGATGATCATTATGAGAATTGATAGTAGCGGGACGCACGTATGAAGGGTAAACCATCAATTCATCTTCTCTCACTACTACTCTAATATTTGCTTTGGTAAATTCATCTTGCAATGCCTTCGCACGGTTGCTTTCTTTATGAAGCAATCGTTTTGCGCCTTTTATGGTGCTCACGCCATTGCCGTAAGCGGCGAGCGCAACAATTGGAGGAACTAAATCCGGACAATTTGTAGCATCAAATTGAAAAGCATTTATCTCGCTTTGTTTTACAAAAACGCGGTCGGAATAAGCCACATGTTCTACCCCACTCAGGCGCAAAACTTCTACAATTCTGCTATCGGCCTGAGTGATGACATTAGAAAGGTTGGTGACCTCCACACCTTCTTCGGCTGCAATAGCTGCTGCCGCAATGAGAAAGGCCGCACCGCTCCAATCACCGGGAACAGTAGTATTTATAGGTTTATAAACTTGATTTCCTTTGATAATAAAACGCTCATAGTCGGAAGTTGTAATTTCAACACCCGCCATTGCAGCCACCTCCATCGTCATTTGGACGTAGGGTATACTTGTAAGCGATTTTACAATAAGTTCACTATCCTGCTTTGCAGTAGGAAGTGCCAACAATAATCCAGTCAAAAACTGTGATGAAATGGAGCCATCGAGTGTCGCTTTTCCGCCGGATAACGGCCCCTGAACACTCACAGGCAAGCGGCCTGACGAAGTTTTACACTTGGCGCCAAGTGCAGGAATGACATGATCAAATTCTGTGAAAGGCCTGGTAAGTAGACTTCCCTCGCCTCGTACTTCTATCGCTTCATCCGCCAAGGCAGCGATGGGAGTAAACATGCGCGAAGCCAAGCCAGATTCTCCGCAGAGAATTTGATTTTTCGCAATGCGAATTCCGCTTTCATCATTATTTGGAAAACCTCCTTTGATGCGTATATCCGATCCTGTCTTAACAATTACAGCACCTAACGTCTGTGCTACATTTAAAGCAGCTACACAATCGGTACTATCAGGATAATTTTTTATTTCACTTTCACCCGGTGCGAGCAACGCCGCAGCGATGAACCTTTGTGCAATACTCTTGCTGCCTGGAGCGGCGATGCTTCCTTTGAGGATGCTTGGATATACTTCTTTCTTCATCGAGGTTTACGTCCGAGATAAATGCTCGCAATGCCACCCGATAAAGGTATCACTTTCGTGTCAACATAACCTGTCTTTATCATTATGTTTTCGAAGTCTTTTCCACTTGGGAAGGCCTGTACACTTTCGGGTAAATACTCATAGGCTCTTTTATCCTTTGAAATCAACTTACCAATGACAGGCATGATATATTTAAAATAAAAATTGAAAAGCTGTTTGACAGGAAAATTCTTCGGCTTTGAAAATTCAAGAACGATTCCCAACGCCCCCGGTCTCAATACTCGGTTCATTTCGGACAGTCCTTTTTCGAGGTTTTCGAAATTTCTAACACCAAAAGCCACTGTATATGCATCAAATGAGTCCGAATCAAAAGGAAGGTTTTCTGAATCTCCACGCTTCAAAACAACTTTTTGTTGCCAGCCTTTATCTGCAATTTTTTTTCTTCCTACCTCAAGCATTCCCTCACTGATATCCACTCCTATAATCTGGTCGGCGTTGAGATCCATACGCACGGCCTCGAGTGCAAAATCTGCGGTACCTGTCGCCACATCCAGCACCAATTTCGGATTTTCTTTTTTCAGAATTTTAATAGCCTTCTTTCTCCACAAAATATCAATTCCGAATGAGAAGGCGTGATTAAGAAAGTCATAACTGTGAGCAATGTTGTCGAACATCTGCTCTACTTCTTCTTTTTTCCCCCCTGCATTGTATGGCTTTACGGTAGTGCCCATTAACTTTAAAATTTAGCCCACGATGGTATCTGCCTCGGGGTATTTGAATTTATGTAAAACAAATTTGCCCGCTAGTGCAAAGGCAATAGTGAATGTACCTACCCTCCCAACAAACATTGAAGCGATGATGATGTAACGCCCTGTTTCGGAAAGATAAGCTGTCAGATTTCTACTCAAACCTACAGTGCTGAAGGCCGACACTTGTTCAAAAACCAGATCAGCAACATTGAATTGAGGCATAAGCAGCAACTGCCATTCAGATATGCTCAACAATAGGACACCAATGAAGTTCATTACAATATAGATAATGGCAATACTGTAAGCGCTGCTTTTGAGCGCAGGTCCGATAGTGCGCTTAAAAAGCACCGCCCTATCTTGACCAGTCATTACGGCTTTGATATCTGCAATGATAATGGCGAGACTACTGGTCTTAATACCACCACCGGTAGAAGTACTGCCCGCTCCGATATACATCAGAGCGATAATGAGCATAACAGACGGAACGCTTAATACGCCAAAGTCAACGGTATTATAACCAGCAGTGCGTGGCGTCACTGATTGAAATACGGCGCCCGTAATTTTGCCAAATAAGCTGTGCTCACTCAAAGACTTTTCGCTTTCAAAAGCATAGATCAAAACGGCTCCAATTAATACAAGTCCGATCGAAAAGTATAGAGATATTTTTGTAGAAAAATCAATTTGCTTCCAAGGATTCTTGAGGCGGTCTCGGAGTCGTGAGGGTTCAAACAAATCAAACAGTGCTAATATCCCCAAGCCACCAAGGAAAATTTGAATAATGATGACCCAGTGCACAAGATAGTTGTTTGACACCATTTCGTTGGTGAGTCCATTTGTGAAAAGACTAATACCCGCATTATTAAAGGCGCTTACACTGTGAAAAATAGAATAGAATAATTTTTCTCCATTGTCATACCAAGCGATCTCGGGGTTCCACAATTGATAGAGCGCAACTGCTCCCAAGCCTTCAATCACAATCGTCCATAAGATCACCTTTCCGAGCATTCCAGAGGCTGAAAGAATATTGTTTCGAGCTACAAACCCTTCGATTACTTGGTGATGTCGAATACCCACACCCACTTTGCTCATCAATGAAAGGAATCCACCAAAAGCGATGATGTTCAAGCCGCCTAATTTGATAAGCATCAAAATCACAAATTGGCCTTTGAATGTAAAAGCTGTGTGTGGATCCAAGGTCATTAAACCGGTTACGCAAGTAGCACTCGTGGCAGTGAATAGTGCATCCACGAAGTTTATGCCTTTGGTGGTCATTTCAGGGAGCATTAAAAGAAATGTCCCCCCCATTATGATAAATACAAAAGACAAGACGAATACAACAGCAGGATTCAAACGAATACGAGGAAGAAAGTCGCTATTGCGCAAAAATTCGGTGATTACGACTACAAGAAAGTAAATCTGGATGATGACTGTACTGATATCTCTGAATCCCGCGAATCCTAAATTAGCGAAGATGGTCTCGATAAGTAGTGTATCAAAAACGGAATAACTAAAACCTTCTATAATAAGAAGAATCACCATTGTAGCCTCAAACCACGTGGACCGAATGAATTCTAAAGGATGAAAATCATAGATGATTCTGGCCAGATAATGTATGATATAGAATGAAAATGACCCTTTGATAATCAAGAGTGCAAGTTTGTTTTCATTTTCATTCAGCTTGAAGCCATAAATCCAAATCATGGTTCCGATGGCCAATAAGGTCACAACGATATTGACTGCCTTGAAGGCGCCCAGCACACTCTCTTTATTTTTAAATAAAAAGAGATTTGCCCGTTCTCTAAATTGTGACCAAGCCATTTTAATTCAAATGCTTTATCGCCTCATCGAGAAGGCGTGACTTATCAACGGGAACAACTCCAATTTTCTCGCATACCAATCCGCCAGCGAGGTTAGCAAGCTTCATACTATCTTCTGCATTGAAGCCAGAGGCCAGAGCCAGAGCAGCGACACTGATCACTGTATCTCCCGCACCCGACACATCATTGATTTCACGCTCGTGTGCTTTTTCATGATAAAAAAGTCCTTCATACAAAGACATAGCTCCCAATTCGGAAAGCGTAACGAGAATATTTTTCGATTGCATTTTATTTTGCAGTTCAAGCATATTTTTCTTGAGGCTATCAAAATCATTCTTATCGAATTCAACACCCAAACCTTCTTTTAATTCCTTCAAATTAGGTTTGAAAAGTGTACATCCTTTATAACCAAAAAAGTTATCCTTCTTCGGATCGACAGCCGTTGGGATATTCTTTGCGGCAGCCCAGCTAAGCACTGTTGTAATTACTTTCTCTGTCAGGACACCTTTATTGTAATCTTCAAAAATTACAACGTCTACTTTTTGACGATTAAAAATTTGCTCAATACAGTTGAGAAGATTTCTTTCATCCGTTGGAGACAATGGCTTGGTAATCTCATCGTCGATACGAACTATATGATGCGCTCCTGACATTACACGCGTTTTTACCGTGGTCATGCGCTCGGTGCTATCGATTATACCTTCGGTGGAGAAACCACTTTCCTTGCATGTTTTTCTAAACACATCTCCCTTTGAGCCATCGCCAACAACTGAACACATGATGGCTTTTGCGCCGAGGCTTTTCACATTGAGCGCCACGTTTGCGGCACCGCCGAGTCGATTTTCCTTGCGCTGCACTTGTACCACAGGCACTGGTGCTTCGGGAGAAATGCGATCCACTTTTCCCCAATAATATGCATCAATCATCACATCCCCCACAATGAGTACTGTGAGATTATTGAAGTTTTGAAAAAGCCCGTTCAGTTGTTCTGTATTCATTTTTTAAAATAAAAAAACTCTATTGTAATGCAGCAAGTGCGTTTTTAATTCTCTTTATTGCTTCAATCAAGGTTTCCTCCGAAGCGGCGTAGCTTATTCGGATGCAATTCTCATCTCCAAATGCCTCTCCTGTGACAACGGCCACAAGTTCCTTGCGCAGCATATACATGCTGAGATCTGTGGCATTTTTTATCACAGTATCTCCGTCTTTTTTACCAAAATAAGCAGAGACATCGGGGAAGAAATAAAATGCACCTTCTGGTTGATTGATTTTAATATTTGGAATTTCTGAGAGCAATTGATACACAAGATCTCTTCTCTTTTTGAAGACATCAATCATATAGCTCACATGATCAGGATCGGCATCCACAGCGGCTTTGGCAGCCATCTGGGCAATAGTATTTGGTCCAGATGTGATTTGACCTTGCATCTTCGTACAAGCTTCAGCAATCCACTTTGGAGCGCCGATGTACCCGATTCTCCAACCCGTCATTGCAAAGGCCTTAGAAACACCATTTACAGTAATGGTGCGTTCGATCATATTGCCGATAGCAGCAATGCTATGGGTCTTGCCGGAGAAGTTTATCAACTCATAAATCTCATCAGAGATCACATACAACCCATCCCATTGCTCAATGATATCAGCAAATGCCTCCAGTTCGGATTTTGAATATACTGTTCCTGTCGGATTGCATGGAGAGGAATAAATAATCAGACGCGTTTTTTCGTTGATCGCTCCGCGCAATTGTTCCGGTGTGATTTTAAAATCATTCTCCACTTTTGCCAAAAGTTCGATTGGAGTGCCACCCGCGATTTTCACGATTTCAGCGTAGCTCACCCAAAATGGGCTAGGCATGATCACCTCATCACCTTCCTCTACAAGCGCCAGAATTGCATTTGCGATAGCCTGCTTAGCGCCAGTTGAAATGACGATTTGGTCTGCGGTGTAAGTCAGTCCATTGTCGCGTTTGAATTTGCGACAAATCGCTTCGCGTACGTCCAAAAAACCATTTACGGGTGGATAGTGTGTGATATTGTTATCAATAGCGGCCTTGGCTGCATCCTTGATAAAATCTGGTGTATCAAAATCTGGTTCACCAAGTGAAAGTCCAACTACTTTATGACCTTGTTGCGCCAATTCGCGCGTCATTCGAGCCATCGCAAGCGTAGCTGATTCTGTAATCTGAGCGAGCAGACTTGAAACTTGTCCAGCTCGTGGGTTATTTTTATTCATTATTCACTATTGCCTTTCGCTCATTTCAAAAGGCACGGCAAACTTAGGAAAATAGAGCGGTATAAAGCCCAAAAGAGTGGCATTTTATTGACTAAACATTCCACTCTTTGCCTGTTCGAAATACAGTGCCCTTAAAATGCGCTACGGCGCGTCCGTCTTGATTTTTAACGGTAACTGAATAGAGGGCAGTATTCCTAGTAAGATTCATCTCAACTACCTCTGTGGTGAGTATGTCTCCTTCTTTTACAGGAAAAACGTGGGATATAGAAGTTTCAATGGACACACTTTGAATGCCGTGTGCATTGGCGGCAAATGCCAAAGCACTGTCAGCCAAGGCATAAGCTATTCCACCATGAGCTATCGAAAAGCCGTTGAGCATTTCCTCGCGCACCGTCATACGCAATACAGACTTGCCTGGCGCGTCCTCCAAGCGTTCTATGCCAAGCCATTGCGACATAGGGTCGTTGTTGTACATCGCATCAACAATCTTTTTTGCCTTTTCTAATGCTTCCAAAATGGTGGGTTTAGCGGACTAAAATACTAATTGAATTCTTGATTCTGAAACTGCAACTCAAATAGGCGCTTATACTGACCATTGAGTTCTAGCAGTTCCTCGTGACTTCCTTTTTCTACAATTTTGCCTTTATCCAAGACAACGATTAATTCAGCCTTGCGAATAGTAGACAGACGGTGAGCGATAACGATGCTAGTACGACCAAGGGTCAACTTTTCAGTAGCTTTTTGAATTAATAATTCAGATTCCGTGTCAACGCTGGAGGTAGCCTCATCGAGCACGAGCACTGCGGGTTTGTGAACATATGCTCTAACAAAAGAAATCAATTGGCGCTGCCCTACACTCAATTGAGAGCCGCGCTCCCCGACTTTAAACCCATACCCTCCTGGTAACGCGCTGATAAAATCATGTGTACCAATTGCCTTCGAAGCTTCAATAACCTCCTGCTCTGTGATATGCTCATTGTGCAAGCGAATATTATTTAAGATTGAATCATTGAATAGATAGACATCTTGTAAAACCAATCCTATCTGGGATCTTAAACTTTCAATGGAATAATCGTGCAGCGGGCGTTGATCAATAGTAATACTTCCCTTATTGAAATCATAAAACCGATTGAGAAGTCCCGCCAAACTTGACTTTCCCGCGCCTGTTGCACCAACAAAGGCGACCATCTGACCTTCTTTGATGCTAATTTCGATATCCTTCAACACCCAATCCTCGTCTTTGTAGGCAAACCAAACCTTATCAAATTTTATATCTCCTTTGATATCGTAGTGCTGTGCTTCTTCATTTACAGGTGCCTCATTGGTATCGAAGACTTTGAACACACGCTCTGCATTGACCACACCCATTTGCAGTACGTTGAAATTATCAGCCATCTGACGAATCGGTCGGTACATCATGCTAATGAATGTTGAAAATTCGAGAAGCATACCCGGAGTCATAATGCCTTCAAGAGAGCTGTGTAAGCCCCACCATATCATCAAGGAAACAGACGCTGCCGACAATAATTCAACTACAGGAAAAAAGACGCTGTAGGCCCAGATTCCACGTATATGCGCATTGCGGTGCTCTTTATTGATAATGTCAAATTTCTCTTGTTCCTTCTTTTCTCTATTGAAAATTTGAACGATGTTCATTCCGGTCACATGCTCTTGTATAAAGACATTGATGCGCGCCACCTCATTTCGCACATCATTGAATGACTTTTTTACCGCTTGTTGGAAAATTCGTGTCGCATAAATCAATACAGGTATTGGCAGCATTACGATTAGAGTCATTTTCCAATCTAGGTAAAGCATGAAACCGACGATTACCACTAGTTTGAGAATATCGCGACCAATATCGAGAAGACCTACAGAAAACACCTCTGCGATACCGTCAATATCCGAAATAAGACGTGTCACAAATTGTCCCACTGGTGTACGATCGAAATAACTGAGACGAAATTTTACGACATGCTTGTACAGCTCAGCGCGCAAATCCATCGTAATACTCTGCGCCACGCGGTTTGCGAGCATGGTTTGATAGTACTGAAGTATGGATTCGAAAATAATAAAGCCAATGAAGAACAGCGTGTAGTTGAGCACACCGCGATAGTTGCCCGCTGGCACCTCTACATCGATGATATGGCGCATTTGTTCGGGGCGAACCGGACTGAGAAACGCGATAACTAGAACTAACGCAGCCGTGATGTAAAACGACATCCTGTATGGTTTACTTCGACCATACAGACGTTTAAAAATCCCCCATTCAAATGCTTTTCCGCTGGCACTCATGCTTCTTCTTTCTTCAATAATGAGGTGTCGTAGACTCCATCGTTGATATATGGATAAATTATTTTTGCTAAATGTAAGCCTTCTGGTCGAGCGCTATCACCAGCTTGATTTCTATCTTCACTTAAAATGATTTGTCGAAATTCCTCTTTGGAAATTTTTCCTGTCCCCACATCCATCAGTGTTCCAACGACCGCTCTAACCATGTTTCTTAAAAAACGATCTGCGGTAATATGAAATACCAACCGCTCACCATTGTCTTCCCAATAAGCACTTCGCACATCACAAATGTTCGTTTTCTGCCCTCCTCCCATTCTACTAAATGCTCCGAAATCTCCCTTCTTGATGAGCAGTTGCGCTGCATCATTCATTTTATCGACATCGAGTGGGTAGGCGCAATAGGTAGAAAAACTTTTTATGAAAGGGTTGCGCTTGTAGTGCATGTGATATTCGTAAGAACGCTCTGTGGCGTCGTAACGGGCGTGGGCCATATCGTGCACTGGAAACAAATCATAGACAGCTATTTCTTTAGGCAAGACATGCCCAAGCTTATAAAGTAAGTCTTGAATGTCAAGCGAATCAACCTCGGGATTAAAATGAAGATAAAAATCCTTGGCGTGAACGCCTGTGTCAGTGCGTCCGCAACCGGTAGTTATAACTCTTGGTAAATGAAGGATTTTTGCGAGCCACTTTTCAATCACCTCTTGCACTGTCTCGGCGTTTGGCTGCCTTTGCCAGCCGTGGAACACCGAACCGTCATAAGCGATTCGCATAAAATAGCGTTGATACATAGGTACAAAAATGCATCGAAAGATTGGAATTCACCTATAAAAAATGACAAAGCCTCTTTTCCATCAAGAAAAGAGGCTTTGTAAGAAACAAAATTTTATTTCTGAACGAGAGCAGTGTTGAGCACTTCCCCGTCAATCATCGCATGAAGAATATACTGGCCTCTTGACAAACCAGAAACGTCGGCAGCGATGTTGTGATCGCCTGCAGGAAGCGTCTGATCAGCCAAAGTCATCACTTTGCGTCCCATTGTATCAAACAAGATGACCTGAACACGACCTTCTTTTTTCGTGCTGTAATCTACACGTAGTTGATCTACCACTGGATTTGGGTACACATTGATATCAACGCGATTTGACAACTCATTGAGGCCAATCGTGGTGGCTGGTGTGATAACCTGAGAAGTGTTATAAATGTGGTCACCAGAAGCCGTGTTGTTATTATTTGCAGCATTACCCGCAGTATAAAATGTGATAGGCCCAATATCTGTAGAAGGAGCAGTCCAAGTAAAGGTGAACGTGTGAGCGTCAGGTGTCAATCCTGCGTCTTCAAGATGTGTAATGTTGATACGATTCACACCTTGAACCAGACGGGTAAGAATGTGCGTACCTGCGCCTGGTGTAAGCGTTCCAGCGTTGTCATTAGAAGAAGTCAAAGCTTCGAATCCGAGACCGAATAGTCCACGACCTTGTTCAGCCACAGTAACACTAATGGTGTAAGTTTGACCAGGAACGTATTGCCAATCCGTCATTCCGGGAGCAGAAATGGTAATACTACCACCTTGTGTATTGCTAGGAAATGTGCTGTGACAGCCTGCGGTGCTGCATGTTTGTTCTCCGGGAGAACCTGTGTTTCCGGCTTTTCCTGAGTCATTATCGTCTGAAGACGTCATCAATACCCAAACGGGAATAACTAGGAAGAGTAGAGAGTAGATTTTTTTCATAGAAATGATTTAATGGTTTGAATTTCTGTACAATAAACATCAAAAAACCCCTAAGGTTGCATTTCATTGGTTAACTTTTGAACATAATTCGCGCAAAAAAAAACTTCTCCGAAGAGAAGTTTTTGTGATAAGTATGTTTTCTAAAATTATGCCCAGCTAGCGATTTTCTCTGCTTTGTAAGCACCAGCCTCGAGTTTTTCGCGCACTTTCTTGAAGCAATCAATGGTATATTCCACATCCTTGATTGTGTGAACCACTGTTGGAATTAAGCGAAGCATGATTACATCCTTCGGAACAACGGGGTACACTACAATGGAACAGAATACACCATAAGTTTCGCGCAAGTCAAGTGTGACATTAGTCGCCTCACCCAACGAACCCTTTAAGAATACTGGAGTAACAACAGAATCTGTCTTTCCGATATCAAAACCTGCTTCTGTGAGACCTTTCTGAAGAGTGCGTGCTACGTGCCACAATTGTTGTTGAAGCTCTGGCTTTGTTCTCATCATTTCCAAACGCTTCAACGCACCAATTACAATCGGCATTGGAAGCGATTTTGCGAAAGTTTGAGAACGCATGTTGTAGCGCAGATATTCGATCACGTGTTCTTCACTCGCCACGAAAGCACCGATAGTAGCCATTGCTTTGGCAAATGTTCCAAAGTAAACATCTACTTTATCAGCAACGCCCTGATGATCTGGGGCACCGCGACCGTCACGACCGATGGTACCAAATCCGTGAGCATCGTCTACAAAAAGACGGAAATTATACTCGTCTTTGAATTTACAAATTTCTGCGAGTTTACCCATATCACCGGCCATTCCAAACACGCCTTCAGTAAGCACGAGAATGCCGCCACCAGTTTGTTCACTGAGACGCTTGGCATGCTTGAGTTGCTTTTCGAAACTTTCCATATCGTTGTGCTGGAAAACGAAGCGCTTGCCCTGGTGAAGGCGGATACCGTCGATCATACACGCGTGACATTCGCTATCATATACGATCACGTCGTTGCGACCTACTAGTGCCTCAATTGCTGATTGGCAACCTTGATATCCGAAGTTGAGCAAGAACGCATCCTCTTTCCCCATGAAAGCGGCAAGCTCAGACTCGAGTTGTTCGTGATATTTTGTTTGACCGCTCATCATGCGCGCACCCATCGGGTATGCCATGCCCCATTCTTCAGCGGCCTTCGCGTCTACTTCACGTATTTCAGGATTGTTGGCAAGACCAATGTAATTATTGAGACTCCACACCAGCACTGGTTTGCCGCGGAAGGTCATATGTGCGCCGATTTCTCCTTCCAATTTTGGGAAGGTGAAATAACCATGTGACTCTTTAGAATGCTGTCCAAGTGGACCACGATTCTTTTTGATTCTTTCAAAAATATCCAAGACTCAGAAATTTAATGTTTCGGCAAAGATAAGAAGCCGTAATGAATTGATAGCTATGAAAAATCAACACAAATAAGTTAATCGTTGTATGTAAAAAGTGCTGATGAACGTCCAATGGAAGAAAATGATTAAATTCGCAGCCCTGATGAATAAATTTTTTCTGTTTTCTTTTTCCGTTTTTGTAGTCATCATCACCGCCTCCAGTTGCAGTGAATACAACAAAGCACTAAAAAGTACTGATTTCAAAGTCAAGTACGACGCTGCTGTGAAGTACTATAATAACGATGAGTGCTTCAAGGCTCTACCCTTGTTGGAAGAGTGCATCGGACTCACAAGAGGCACTGCCATGGCTGAGGACGTATATTATTACTACGCCAAGACTCATTATTGCGTAAAAGATTATTATTTAGCTAGTTACTATTTAAAAAACTTCGCTAAGACATTTTCAAAAAGTCCTAGAGCGGAAGAATGTTTCTTCCAAAGCGCCTATTGCAATTACAGGCTATCTCCAGAATTCACTCTGGATCAAACAGATACAAAAAAAGCTATTGATGAATTTCAGCTGTTCTTAGACACTTATCCAACAAGTGCCTTACGAGATTCGGCAAACAAAATGATTGCTGAATTGAATGCAAAGCTTGAAAGAAAAGACTTTGAGAATGCAAAGTTGTACTACACTACTCAGAATTACAAAGGAGCTGTAAACGCACTCAAGGCATTCATAACTAATTACCCATCAAGCCTTTATAAAGAAAACGCATATTCATTAATCGTGGAAAGCTATTATTTATATGCGGAAGGGAGCATCGAAGAGAAGAAACTTGAAAGATATCGTTTAGCAACCGAATCTTATATTACCTTTGCAACCGCTTTTCCCCAAAGTAAATTACTTAAAGAGGCCGAAGTATTTTACGAGAAGAGCAGAAAACAGATTGATAAATTATCGGCCTTGAATTGATCAGCACAATGAGCAATTATAAAAATTCAAACGCAGCGAAGACCACGGTCACTAGAAATACAAATGAATTGTATGATAAAGTGAATGGTAATTTATTCGAAACCATTGTTCTCATTTCGAAGAGATCCAATCAGATTTCTAAAGAGATGAAAGAAGAACTCAACCAGAAGTTGGAAGAGTTCGGAACATCACAAGACAACCTTGAGGAGGTATTCGAAAATCGCGAGCAAATAGAGATTTCTCGTCACTATGAGCGTTTACCAAAACCTCATTCGATAGCGATACAAGAGTTGATTGAAGGTAAAGTATTCTACCGCTATCCTGATGAAGAGCAAGCTCGTTAATCATTTAAAAATCCACATTCAAAAGATGGCCTAGGCCATCTTTTGTCATTTAATAACCCTCATGCTCGAAGGAAAAAAGATAATTGTTGGCATCAGCGGAAGCATCGCGGCCTATAAGTCAGCTTGGCTTGTAAGATTGCTTATACAAGCAGGAGCTGAAGTCAAGGTAGTCCTCACCAAGAGTGCCTTGGATTTTGTCACTCCCCTCACCCTCTCAACACTTTCTAAAAATCCAGTTTTCTCGGATTTTACAGAAAATAAAGAATCGGGTGAATGGACCAATCACGTGAGTCTCGCATTGTGGGCAGATTTGATGATCCTCGCTCCAGCCTCAGCAAATACTTTGGCTAAAATGGCGAATGGACAAAGTGATAATTTCCTCATCACCACGTACATGAGCACAAGGTGTCCAGTTATGGTAGCGCCTGCAATGGATCACGACATGTTTTTGCATGCAGGAACACAAGAAAATATTGAGAAACTAGCGAAGAACGGGCATATCATCCTCGAACCGCGCAGCGGAGAGCTCGCCAGCGGTCTTGTAGGACAAGGACGAATGGCAGAGCCAGAAGAAATGTTCGAAGCCGTTGTCAAATACTTCAGACCCGATCTCCCACTGAAGGGGAAAAAAATTCTCGTTACCGCCGGCCCAACTTATGAAGCCATTGATCCTGTTCGATTCATCGGCAATCGTTCTAGCGGAAAAATGGGGTTTGAAATTGTAAAAATTCTCGCCGAACAAGGTGCGTCAGTTGTATTGGTTACGGGCCCCACTCATCTCTCGCTGCAACATCAATCGGTACAGGTGATTCGAGTAGAATCAGCGGAGGAAATGTATGAGTCGTGTGCAGAACATTTTGAGAGTAGCGATGCCGCCATTCTATCTGCCGCCGTGGCAGACTATCGCCCGATGAGTATAGCCACAGAAAAAATTAAGAAATCTGAGCATAGTCTAAACATACGCCTTGAACCCACTCCTGATATTGCCAAAAGTTTGGGTGCAATAAAAAAAGAAGGCCAAATCCTCATCGGTTTTGCACTTGAAACGGATAATGAAGAAGTGAATGCACAATCGAAAATGAAGCGAAAAAACTTTGATATGATTGTGTTGAATTCTTTGAAAAATGAAGGTGCGGGATTTGGTGGTGATACAAATAAAATCTCCTTATTTTGGCCTGACAATAAACGAAAGGATTTTGGGTTAAAGCGCAAGTCCGAAGTGGCACGAGATATAGTGGCCGAGTTGGTTGAACTTTTGAATCTATGAGAAGAAATTTTTTGATAATTGCACTTTTGGTTTTCAACGCCTTTATTGCGTTGGGACAAGAATTGAATTGCAATGTGACCATCATCCAACCGCAAGTAATCATGGCGGATCCACAGATCTTCCAAACGATGGAGCTTGCGATGGAGGAATTCATTAATAATAGAAGGTGGACCAAAGACGATTGGCAACAAAGCGAGCGCATCGATTGCAACATGCAAATCACCGTTGAATCGCAACCAAGCCAACGTCAGTTCAAGGGTAGCATTCAAATAGGAAGCAGCCGCCCGGTTTACAATTCTGATTATAAAACACCCGTTGTAAGTATCAACGACCGCGACTTCGAATTCACATTCAATGAAAACACTCAGATTGTGTGGAGTGTAGACCAGCACCGCGATAACTTGAGTAGTGTTTTGGCTTTTTATGCGAATCTCATTCTTGCATCGGATTATGATTCGTTTTCCCCAGAAGGAGGAACAGAGCATTACTTGATTTGTCAGACTATTGTAGGTAACGCCCAAAACGCTGCAGAGCCCGGTTGGAGAGCCAATGAGAAGGGACAGCAAAATCGCTATTGGCTTATTGAGAATATTGTTACGCAAACCTTCAAACCATTGCGTGACTGTCTTTACAACTATCATCGAAAAGGAATGGACAAAATGTTTACGGAGCTCACCGCGGCTCGTAAAGTGATGTCGGATGCAATCTTAGCACTCAACGAAATTCACAAGCTCAAACCTAGCTCTTACAATATGCAGGTTTTTTTCTATGCAAAATCAGACGAGATCATCAATATTTTCAAGCCATTGCCGGTTGCCGAAAAGCAAGCAGTCTATGATATGTTGAAAAAACTCGATCCTGGAAACATCATTAAGTATGACCAAATGATGAAATAATATGCTGAAGAATTTACAAGTGATCAATTATGGATTGATAGATGAAGTGGCGTTGAAGTTTGATCGCGGATTCACAGCTATCACAGGCGAAACCGGAAGTGGAAAATCCATTCTATTGGGAGCCTTTGGCCTCTTGCTCGGCGAGCGTGCAGATAGCAAGTCTATCAAGTATCAAGACAAAAAATGCATTGTAGAAGCCGTGTTCGACATTGAGAATTTTTCTCTAAAAAAATTCTTTGAAGAAAATGATCTTGACTACGAAAAGCAATCTACCATTCGTAGAGAAATTGCTCCAGGCGGCAAGTCTAGAGCATTTATCAACGATACTCCCGTTTCTCTTCAGGTACTAAAATCACTGGGAGAGCGCTTAGTGGATATACATAGTCAACACGAGAATTCAATTCTTGGCGACCGCAGTTTTCAATTTGGTATTTTGGATGCGTATGCCCAAAACGATGCCTTGCTCAAAGAATATCGCGAGCTATTCAAGCATTATAAAACGCTCGTAGAAGAGCTGCACGACCTCAAAGAGAATGAGGCGCGTATGAAACAAGACCTTGACTATTTCACATTTCAATTAGAAGAACTCAAGAAAATTGGTCTTGAAAATATTGACCAGATTGCTTTAGAAGACGAACAGAGCACGCTCAATAATGCAGGTACGATAAAAACAATTATATCTGGTATCGTAGATACGCTCGACGGAGAGCAAGGCGGTATATTACCATCACTTTCAAGTTGTAAAAGCAGTCTACAGAAAATAAGTGCTATCAATAAACAACTCGATGATTTTCTCCAGCGATTGGAATCGGTGAGCATTGAGCTCCGAGAAATTTCTCGTGATTTAGATCTCTACAGCGACAGCGTTTCCATTGACCCTGGACGCATGGAGGAAATCAATGATCTGTTGGGTCAATTATTTCACCTACAACAAAAACACCGACTGGCCAGCACTCGAGAGCTCATAGAACTTAGAGATGCATTAGAAGATAAAGTAGGAAAATATGCTTCCGTTGATGAAGAGATTCAACGCATAGAAAGCGAAATTAAAAAAACCGAACAAACGCTCGGTTCTATCTCTGAAAAGCTCACAAGTTCGAGAGAAAAGGCCAGTATCAAAGCCACCAAAGATGTGACGGCATTTTTTGAAGAATTAAGTCTTCAACATGCTGAATTAATATTTGATTTGAAACCATCAAAAGATTTTCATAACTATGGAAAGGATGAGATACAAATTCTCTTCCGAGCAAATAAAGGTGGACAGCTTTTGCCAATCAAACAAGTAGCATCAGGCGGCGAAATTTCAAGGGTAATGCTTGCATTAAAAGCATCGGTGAGTAAATTAAATCAATTGCCTGTGCTTATTTTGGATGAAATAGATCAAGGTGTAAGCGGAGAGGTTGGAAAAAAAATTGGTTCGATACTCAAGCGTATGAGCGGAGAAATGCAGCTCATCACCATCACGCACTTGCCGCAGATAGCGGGACAAGCGCAACATCACATGAAAGTTTTTAAAGAAACTGGAGAAGATACTACCACTACAAAAGTATCTCCACTCAACCAAGAAAAGCGAATTCAAGAAATCGCGGAGATGCTTAGTGGAAAGAATGTCACGAAAGCATCTCTTGAAAATGCAAAAGAGCTCATGCAATAGCACGAGCTCTTATTTTTATCTCTTATTTTCTATTAAAAAGAAAAGTCTATACCAAAGGTTGGAAGAATCGGCAATTGGTCGACGCGTTCTGCTGTAATTCGATCAATATAAAACACGTTCGCACGATTATAGGCATTGGTTACGCCAGCATTCAACTCAAGGGCACTGCGCTTGAACTTTACATCCTTGCGCACATTGAAATCGAGGCGGTGGTAGTAGGGCAAACGGCCTCCGTTAAGATTTCCGTATTGAATGGTAAGGGCATCTGCATTTTGTGTCAAATAATCAGAAGCAATGCCACCAGAAGTACCGGTAGCTTGATAATAACCTTGAGTCTGCGTGAAAGGCAATCCACTACCAAGATTCCATCGCATAGAAACTTCCCATGTTCTCTTTTCGCCAAATTTTTGAGATGCTACAAAGTTTATATTGTGGCGGCGGTCAAACACTGGATCGTACCACGCAAATCCATCCCAACGGCGCACTCTTCCGAGTGAATAAACCAAATAGAGATATGTATTTTTCTCTTCGTATTTCAAAACGACATCAGCACCCGCTGCCCAACCGCTTTCTACAATAAAATCTTTACGAAGCACATCTGGTCTGAAGAAATTCGCTGCATCATCTGGGAAGAGCTTGTTTCTATTAAGATTGGTTACCTGAGTGAAATCTCTGTAATAACCCTCTACATTCAAATTGAGTTTTTCTGTGATGTCGAATTCAAATCCAGCGATGTAGTGAATGGCTTTTTGCAATGGATTAGCTACTTCTCTCACTTCTTCATTTGGCGTTGTGAATTCTGATTGAAGATTTTCAGGGCCTGCTAAGAATCCGTAAAATAAGTTGACAACGTCGCGGTCACTGTTAGTGGCCATAAGGTTTTGAGAATAAATACCCGCAGCTCCTTTAAAGCGTAGACGCTCGGTAGCTTTGAACTTGAATCCAAGTCTAGGTTCTGGGCTAAATACGCTCAATGCCGCGTAATACTGAATCCTAAAACCTGGCTCGATGATCAAACGTTTGCGATTGTATTTGTAGCTCACATAGCCATTCAATTCGGTAGTGCTTTGTTCTTGTTCGATAATAATACCCAGCGGATTGAAGCTATTGAATTTAGTGCTAAAACCTACTACATCCAGCCCGTATTGTAATGCATCCTCTCCAATGCTATACTTAAAGTCTAGTCCGAAATTAAAGCTTGTGATAGTGTCGGCGCGAGGCGCGTTATTTTCTTCAAACAAAGCGATACCATAACGGCTGCGGGAGAAGTTACCGCTAATAAGGACCGGACTGCCTTGAGGCACCACTACGAAATTACCCCCGAATCCAATGTTGTTCCAGCTAAGATTTGACAAGTTTTGGTATCGAGTAACCTCGTCTTCGAAAGAGAATCCAAACAAATTGAGCTTGGAACCATTCATGCCATTAAATGAAATTTTTCCGTATAAATCCGAATAGTTGAAAGGTAGACCTTCGCCATCGTTTACATAGGGATACAACACCTGTGAAGACTGATCTAGGTAAGAATGTTTACCGCTTAGTACAAATGAAATTCCTCCTCGATTGTTCGACTGAGGCACGATAGGGCCTTCCACAAGTGCACGAGCGCCAAAAGGATTCACACCAGCACGGCCTTTAATTTCTTTCTTGTTACCATCTCTCGTAGTAATATCCATCACAGAAGAAATTCGTCCACCATATTGAGCGCCGAAACCACCCGTGTAAACATCGGCATTCGCAATGATTTCGGTATCAAAAACTGAAAACAAACCAATACTGTGAAATGGATTGTAGACAATCATACCATCGAGCAAGACCTTGTTTTGAACTGGACTACCACCACGAATAAATATTTGTCCGCCTTGGTCGCCCGTACTCACAAAACCGGGTAGTGTTGTAAGCACTTGAACAAGATCGGGTTGACCGCCCACCGAAGGGATGCGCTTGATATCTTGAATACGAATGGACTCAACGGAAATGTTTACGTTATTTTTTTGATCACTCTTGTCACTACTGATCTCAATCTCCCCGAGTTCATTCACGCTCACTTCCAGATTGATGTTGATATTGGCAATTCTATTCGCCTCGATCTTGACTTCTTGACGAAACTCTTTGAATTCACTAGACTTGGCGATAAGCGTATAAGTGCCAGCTGGAACTTTCGTGATGGAGTAATATCCATTTTCATCAGTCACGGCGCCGAAGGTGGTTCCATCTAGGCCAACGGTGATAAAAATTGCAGGCTCACCGTTCTCAGCGTTTTTTACAAATCCTCTCACTGTGCCTTGAGAAAGGAGGGCAAGAGTAGAAAAACAAAAGGCGAGGCCAAGTAGTATTTTTTTCAAAAACATCATAACAGGTTTCGTGCGGACGCGAAAGTAATGCATCCGAAAGGGTTTTAAATCAACTTTCCCCAACAATAAATTGGCAATTGTAGCAGGTCTGTCGGTTATTCTTCAAACTCAAGTGTCATTTTCCCTACCCTGTCCTCTAAAGTTTCACTCGTCATTTTCTCTCTCAAGCGATCCACCATTATTGGAAACGCAAAAGGCGTGGGCTTTTCGGGATATTTCAAAATAATCTTCTGGCCATTTATTCTTTGAAGGGCATCCCTCAGACGAGGTAACTCGAGTTGGTGCTGAAGTACCTCTTCATAGGACTGTTTGTAAAGCAAATTATAGGGATCATAATCTTCGAACACCTTAAATATCAGCTGACTAGAGCTTTGAAGGTGTCTATCTTTGAGCTGCTGTCCGGGAAAACCTTTGAAGATGAGTCCAGCGATGGCTGCGATATCTCTGAATTTCCTCTTAGCGAGTTCTGTAGCGTTCACTCCAGCGAGCATATCTCGTTCGAGATCGTTGACATCTGTGAGTGCAGCTCCCAGAGCCTCTTCAATCGGGATGCGCTGGTCACAAAGCAATTCGAAACCGTAGTCATTATAGGCGAGAGAAAGTGATAAAGGATATAATTTGCCTATACGGTATGCAAACAGTGAAGCCAAACCTTGATGCACTGCCCTTCCTTCAAAAGGGTAAAACATCGCATGATGTCCATCTTTTGACTCGAAAATTTCGATTAAAAATTCATTTTGAGCTGGCACATGGCTGCGTTCTCGCTGCAAATCTATGATTGGTACAATTTTGCTCAGTTCGGGGTCATCACCGAGATCGTTGTTTGCAACTTCAGTCAGTTTCTTACGAATCATATGCGACATGCGGCTCGTTAGGGGAAGCGTACCTCCCTGCCAACTGGGAATTTTGCCCGTCATTTTTTCGGATTTTCTCACATATGCAGTGAGTTCTTTCACCTGAATCAGCTCAAGACCTATACCCGCAAACCAGAATGAATCACCCTCATTCAATGAAGCTATAAAACTTTCTTCGACATGCCCAATCAGTCCACCTCGCTTGAACTTAATCATCATCATTGTATCGCCGACAATAGCACCGATGGACATTCGGTGACGTCGTGCCAGCCTTTGATTGGCAATAACATATTTACCATCTTTTAAAATGAGTTTATTGTAATCAGGATAGGCACTTAGCGAATCGCCCCCAGAAGCTGTGAAATAAATGATCCACTTCCATTCCTCTTCGCTAATGGTGCTAAAGCAGTAGGTATTTCGCACCTCATCATAAACTTTTTCCGCTTCAAATCCTTCTCCAACAGATAGGGTAATCAGGTATTGAATGAGCACATCAAACGCTCGAATAACGGGTTCTCGATTTTCGATAAAAGATGTGCGTACTGCCTCTCTCAGGGCTGCTGCCTCGATCAACTCGAGCGAGTGTGTTGGCAAAAAATAAATCTTACTCAACGCATCAGGGCGGTGACCGCTTCTACCGGCACGCTGTAAAAAACGCGCAACACCCTTTGGGCCGCCGATTTGAACAATAGATTCTACTGGAGCGAAATCCACACCCAAGTCTAAGCTCGAGGTGCAAACAACTGCCTTTAGACGGCCATCACTGATGGCATCCTCTACCCAGTGGCGCAATTCTTTAGAAATACTGCCATGATGCATCGCAATGATGCCTGAGAGACTAAGATCATGCTCGAGAATATTGCGATACCAAATCTCACATTGCGCTCTAGTATTGGTAAATAGAAGCGTGCTCCTACTACCATTGATAATCGGAACAACTCTATGAAGCATTTTGATGCCCAAATGCCCCGCCCACGGCATCTTCTCTACTTCATCGGGCATGATGGAAACGATTTCTATCTTTTTCTCATGCCCTGCACGAACGATAATACCTTTTCGATTGAAGACCAACACTTCTAGAGCCTGCTGAAGATTGCCAATAGTGGCACTAATGCCCCAAATTTTCAATGATGGAGACATCGCACGCAAGCGAGAATTAGCCAATTCAAGCATCGCACCTCTTTTAGAAGAAAGCAGTTCGTGCCATTCGTCAGCAACCAGTAAATCTAGGTTTGCAAAAATTGTCGAGCAATTTTTTGAAGCCAATAATAAGTGAAGGCTTTCAGGAGTAGTGATGAGCAGGTGCGGGAATGACTTTTTTTGTGCAGCCCTTTCGGATTCTGAAGTATCACCTGTTCTGATGCCCGCTTGTAGCGGCAATTGAAGTTCATCAATAACCCTTAGAGCACTTTGAAGAATTTCCTTAGCGAGTGCGCGGATAGGAGTAATCCAAATAATTCGAAGACCTGCCAGTTCAGGGTGATTTGCGGCATTAATAAGGGCGGGCAGCAACAAACTGTATGTTTTTCCGCTTCCTGTTGGGGCATTTACAAGGCCCTCTTGGCATTGTGAGTAGGCCTGCCATGCCTCCATTTGAAAGGGCATTGGCTGCCACCCTCTTTTGTGCATCCAAGATTGAGAAAGTTCTACGATATTTGTCCCCAGTTTATTGGGGGAATTATTTTTTTTCTTCATAAATCGCCTTGCATTTGGCAATATGCAATAAGACATATTACTTTAGGCATTGTTTTTGAAAAATCCGACTCAAAAATCCAAAGGAATGAAAAAAATCGCATTGGCGTTGGCCGTAATACTTTCAAGTTCACTATCCCTTCTCGCGCAAGATAGCAGAGAGTACAAAGATCTACTGACACTTTTCGTAAGTGAGAAATATGACAAAGTAGTACAAAAAGCTACGGGTTATACCGAAGACGAGGATACTAAAAAAGATGCAATGCCATATCTCTTTTTGAGTATGTCATACTTTGAAATCAACAAAAAAGACGATTTGCGCGCTCGTTATCCAGACGCTTTCAAAATGTGTTTGAAATACTTGAAAGCTTACGCATCAAAGGACAAGGACCGTGTGTATTATGCTGAATACGAAGATTTCTTCGCAAAGCTGCGTTATGCAATCATTGCCGAAGGAGAGTTGATGATGGATCAAGCGAAGTACACCAAAGCGAAATCCATGTACAGCTACTTGATCAATTTGGAAGAAAAGGATGCTGGAGCGCATATCTACCTTGGAATGACCTTCATTGCATTGAAGAGTAAAAAAGAAGCTGAAACAGCATTTGCAACGGCAAAAGCCATGCTCGCTGACAAAACAGCTAAAACCAATAACAAAGAGTTGTCAGACCTTTTGAAAAACGCGCTTATTACTTACTCCTTACGTCTAAATGACGAAGGCAGCAAAGGAGAAGCTAAAGAGTGGATGGAATTGGGAATGGAGTGGTTTCAAAATGACAAAGAATTCAAAGTGACTTACGACTCCATCAACGGATAAGTAATCACTTCAAATAAAGACGGATGAGACGGGGCCATAGGCCCCGTCCGCCTTTTATACTGTATAGTGGAGTTAGTTTTCCTCCAAATTGTCTAAAGAACTGCTCTACCTCTGGCAGCATGGAACCTTCAAAATCGAAAATACTAAAGCCCTTCTCTTTGGCCTTGATGATGGCGTGATAGAGTGCCATCGGACCAGCGGAGCTATTGCTATTGCCTTTATCTGTAGATCCAAATAGGTAATAACACTTTTCATTCTGACCGCAAAACATCGCTACCGCAGTTGGCTTTTCATTTTCATAAACAATTACGCCCTGCATCTCTGATAATCCCATCAGCGACTTCAATATCTCATCATTCCATGTGATACTTTTTTTCTTCAAATTATCAGTAAATAGGCGGTGAGCAATTTGAATATTTTTTTCAAAACTCACTACCAGACCAGCGTTTTTGCCTTTAGTAATTTTATTTCTCAACTTGGGGTCAAACGCTGTTTCAATAACATCGATTGAAGAGTTTAAAGAAAGCAGATAAGTGTAGCGAGTATCTACGCTTACCCCTTTCCAGATAAAGCTTTGAAAATCCTGGAACTCAGGAGGAAATTCTATTTTAAAATAATGATATGAAGATGAAATCAAAAAAGAAGCGATGGCTTCCATGCACTTTTTGATATCCGTTTGAATGCCACTTGGATTTTTTTTATCAGATAAAAAAAACAAACCGCAATGTGAAGCAAACGGTGGCGTGATTAACATTTTCAATCCCCACTTTTTTCTTTCATAAGCCACCCAACCACCAATAATATCTCCGTTGTCTGCGTGTATTGCAAAACGCTTTAAACCCTTTGAATAAGCGTACGACCATTCTTTTGAGGAGTACACCTCGTTGCACCTTGATTGAATTAAATCAAAGCCGCTTTCGTCACTGGCATCAACGGGAATGACTTTCATAGAATTGTCAAGAGTCTAATTTAACTACCTGTTTGATAGCACGCGGAGCAGCCGCATACATTCGCTCAATGATATCCACCACTTTTAATCCTTCAAGAGCGTTGGTAGTAATATTTGTCCTTCCAAGGATTGTGTCAATCACATTTTGAATAATAAAAACATGGTTGGCAGCGCTCCCCTTGTAATCGCCATAGTCGTTGGCAGGATTGCCCTCCGGAAGCACGGGCATTTGATAATTTTCAATATCACAATAGACTACTTCATTCATGTATTGTCCACCAATTTTCACTGTGCCTTTTTCTGCAACAATGGTGAGCGTGCTTTCAAAATTTTTATTGAAAACGGAAGTTGAAAAATTAAAACTTCCAATTCCGCCGGCCAGAAAATCGAAGGTCACAGAACCACTGTCCTCGAAATTAGTTGAGTGTAGATGCGTAAAATCTCTGAACCGCGCTTGTATGTTGTCTATATCACCAAAAAGCCAATACATGATATCGATAAAGTGTGAAAACTGCGTGAAAAGCGTTCCACCATCGAGCTCGGAACTTCCTTTCCAAGGGCTCTTTTTATAATACCTATCATCGCGGTTCCAGTAGCAATCGATATTGACAAAGAAAATTTTTCCAAGAATATTTTTATCAATAACGTCTTTAATCCATGCACTCGGTGGGCTGTAGCGGTTTTGCATCACACAAAACACTTGCTTTTGTACTTGAAGAGAAGTAAAAATAATTCGTTCGCAATCCAATTTTGTGAGAGCCATTGGCTTTTCTACCACCACATGTTTTTTCGCATTTAAAGCCAGCAGCGCATGCTGAGCATGGAGGCCGTTTGGTGAGCAGATACAGACCACATCGCATTCTGGGCCACTGTTTATCATTTCTAAAGGATCATTGAAGAAAGGCACATTATAAGCGACTCCACATTCTTCCTTTGATCTCAAATCAGCCATTGCCACCAATTCACCTTCAGGGTGACGCTCTACCATCTCAGCATGTCTTTTTCCAATATGTCCAGCGCCAATAATGGCAAAACGAATCTTACTCATACTCAAAATTGATAGACAAAGCTAAACATTCCCACAAGAAGAAAAAAACTAGTCTCTGGGGCTCGAATTAAAAATGATATATCCGAAGTTGAACAAGACACTAATAGGGTCTTCCTTCTGATCGTAATAATTGGCTGAAACGCTTATAGGACCGAGCGGAGAGTGTAAAACCAATGTAGATGAAAGAATGTAATATGGTTCAATTCCGGTACGATACGAACCGCGATTGAATTCGTCGGGAACGATTCGGCCAAAAGCTGCAAAAGAATATGCATCGACGCGCAAGTCTAAAGCGCGCGTAAAGCTGTACACCGCACTTAAGCCCGCCGCGGCATAATTATAAGCTCTAAACTGTGGCAAGAAGAAAGTACGGCTTTCGGGGATGGGTTGAAAAGCTGGAGCCATAATGGCACTGCTGATATAATTATTGAGAAAGTCCATCGTTGAAGCCACACCCTCGATATGAAAACCAGCATGAAAACCCTTTTTAGATAAAAAATAATTCGTGTATTGAAACCTTGCTATCCACCATTCATGAAAGCGATTGGTGGTATCTCTAATTGCGCTGGTGGTGCCGGGAATAGTAGATTCCATACCATTGAGATACTTTCCAGCAATAAGCATATAACTTCCACTACTTGCCCATTGAGGTCGATTCAGCGTGCTGCGCTCCCAGGCGGTGCGGAAAACGAAAGCTTCTAAATTGGTACGATCAGCGGTATCGACGGATAAGAATTGTTGCGTTTGGTAATATTCATCGAACATATAAGCGTAAGAGGCCGTCGCTGAAATCTTGGCATTATTTCCTGAAGGAATGGTGATTCCCAAGGATCCCACACGCTCATTGAGCAGAATAAATGACGGTTTTACATCATCAAAAAATGTCGCAAGCGAGCGGTAAAAATCCCACCTGCTTTGAGTGAAAGAACCATTCAATGAAATGGGATAAGTGCCAGGAAAGTCCCATTTGATGTCCCCTTTTACGGAAGCGTAAAAACGCCCGAAGTAGCTATTGGCAGACAATGTGGCACCCGTCTTTCCAAATAAATTATATTTTAATCCTACGAAACCTGTATTGATTGATCGAGAGGAGAAATTTCCACCAAAGGAAATAAACAAATCTTTTTCCTTTTCTACATCAAGATTTAATTTGTAATTACCTGTGGCATTATTGAATTTTAATTCAGGAAAAATACTTTTTATTCTAACATCGCTAAATAATCGGAAGTAGGGTTTTCTCAATTCATCGAGAGTGATAATTGGATTTTTCTTACCAATCATTTTTCTGATATAATACTTTTGGCTATTCTCGAGTCCATTGAGAAATATTTCTTCTATCTGTACAGGTTTTATTTTGTTTTTAAATGCCCCTCTTCTCTCTGAACGCTCTGATGGTGATACCTTCCTCTGCACTAAGGCAAGTATTGAAGCCATACTATCGGCAGTAGCTTTATACCCTAATTCTATAGCCTCATTTACCTTTTCAAATTCAAAAGTTCCGATACTTTCGCCTTTAGGTTTAATGACAATCATTTCTTCGCATAGTGAAGGTGTCACATCGCGAAACATGATCATGCTCTCGAGTTGAGAGAGAATATCTCCTTCTTTGGGAGTGGGATTTTCAGAAGACACCGTGCAGCCAATGATAACATCCGGCATAAATTCTCTATAGAGCATGTCCACCGGAAAATTATTGTAAATACCACCGTCATAAAGTAGAACACCGTTTACCCGCCTTGGTGGAAGATAAAATGGATAGGTGGATGACGCGCGGAGTGCAATGTTGAGGGAGCCATTGCGAAATATAATCTCCCGCTTATTTTCAACATCGGCTGCGATGCAGCGAAAAGGAATATATAGACTGTCGAAAGAATAATTAGCAGCCTGATCAATAGCACCGAAAGCAGACATCAAAGACCAGTCTAGAGAAGCAGGATCAATGAGATTGGTAGGAATTGCATTGGTAATGAATGTCCCTTTGGAGTATTTTATGGTCGCCATAGCAGCCGATGGGTCAGCAGAGTGAAAGAAATAGCGGTAGTCTTCGGGTAAATCACCATCACTCATGCGCGCGAACTCTTCGCTTAAAACAAAACGCTGAATCTCATCCACGGTATAACCACTAGCGTACATTGCAGCTATCACAGAGCCCATGCTTGTACCCGCGATGTAGTCAATAGGTATATCATTTTCTTCTAAGGCCCTTAAGAAACCTACGTGCGCCAAAGCCGTAGCGCCACCGCCGCTCAAGACAACGCCCACTCTTTGCGCGGAAGCAAAGTGATGCGAGAAAAACAGGAGAATAAAAAGCAGGCAAACTCTCAAGCGACTTCAATTTTCGAATACAAAGAAAAGCAAACCATTATTGGCATGCAAGGTATTCACAATTTCACCACGATATTTTAAAATGTTGGTTTTCTTATTTCGTCGAAATACGAAAAAGCCTGAATCATGCGGCTTCCATACCAACTAAACATCTCCCCGTCCACGAGGCGGATGTTAGCGAATGGAAGTTTCTCCTTGATTTCAGCAATATGTTGAGCTTTAAATGGAAAGGGTTCACTGGACAAAAAAACATTTTGTGGAGCCGCAGACAAAATATCATCCATGGTCAGCTCTGGATAACGCTCGTAGTCGTCTTCCAAAGCATTTTCCCAGCCCCCTTCGCGAAGCATAGCGTGTATGAATGTGTTGCGGCCGACGCCCATCCAAGGATTCTTCCAAATCAAATATACAACGCTGCCGTAGGTTGGGATTGTTCTAGCGAAAACGCCTCTTTCATGCTGAATTTCATTGACAATACGTGTGGCCGCCTCTACCTTGCCAGTCATTGAACCCACATCTTCAATCATTTTCAGCGCATCATTCACAGATAGAATGTCAGACATATACACATTGAAACGCTGCATGAGCCACTCTATTTCTGACTGGGTATTTTCTTCCTTATTTGCGATAATTAAATCGGGATTTAAAGAAGCGACTTTCTCGAGATTGACGTTTTTTGTACCGCCAATCCTCATTTTAGAACGAAACCAATGTTGAGGATGCACACAGAATTTAGTGATGCCCACCACTTGCTCATCCAGTCCCAAATCGAACAATAGTTCGGTTTTGCTTGGCACTAAAGAAACTATTCTATTTGGGGCTTGCATTATTGTGCACCGTATTTATTGAGCAAATCTAGCAAGTCTTGATGTGTATTCGCTTGATGTGGCAATTTGTCTTTTCTCCATCGGTGAATACGCGGAAAACGGAGAGCGATGCCGCTTTTGTGTCTTGAAGATTTTTGTATTCCCTCAAAGGCGATTTCGAAGACGAGCTCAGGATTGACGCTTCGAACGGGTCCGAATTTGTCTATGGTATTTTTCTTGACGAAAGCGTCTACTTCTTTCATTTCAGCATCGGTAAGTCCGGAGTATGCTTTAGTGAAGGGCACAAGTTTGTGGTCTTGCCAGACTGCGAAAGTAAAATCAGTGTAGAGGTTTGCTCGCCGTCCGTGGCCTCGCATAGCATAAATCATCACTGCGTCAATGGTAAGTGCATCTAGTTTCCACTTCCACCATTCGCCTCGTTTTCGACCAACCTTGTAGGTACTTTGTTTGTGCTTAATCATGAGCCCTTCACAAAACTCTTCACGCGCCTTGGCTCTCACAGCAGTAGCGGATTGCCAATCGTCAAAACTCAATATCTCCGAGAAAATCAAGTTGGGATGATGTAAATCTTCCAGCAGATTTTGAAGGATGGACTTCCGTTCAATCAAAGGTAGCTCTCTCAAATCCTGTCCGTCCAATTCGAGAATATCGTAAGCAATAAATTTTATTGGAGCCTTGGAAAGACTGGCCTTTCCAACAGTTTTTCTTCCTATGCGAGTCTGAAGAGTTGCAAATGGCAGAGGATTTTCGCCATCATGACAAATTATTTCACCATCAATTACGAAATTTTTACCACTATTAAATGCTGAGTTTATTTCAGGAAACCTATCCGTCACGAGGTCCTCTCCTCTAGTCCAGACGTATACATTTCCATTTCTATTTATAATTTGGCCCCTTATGCCATCCCACTTTCTCTCAAAAATCCAGTCATTTGGATTGACCAGTTCTGTCAAATCTTCCACTGGATAGGCGAGATAAAATGGATAGGGAATCGCATCATTATTTTTCGAAGCATCTCCAAAAATCAAATCATGATATGATGTGGACTCTGGTGACCAATTGCCCATTAGCTTGTGTGCAATAGACTCGGCGGGAATAGAGCTGTGCTTGGATAAGGCTTTAATTACGATTTGTGATGAAACCCCCATTCGAAATCCGCCTCCAATCAATTTATTGAAAATAAATTTATTTTCTTTATCCAAACCTTTCCATGCATTTACAACAAAGGCGATTCGCTCGTTTTCTTCTCTTTTCTTCAACCCCGAAATTTCATGCATCCATTGACTGAGGGGCCATTCAGGGTGTTCGTATTGCTGTTCAACAAGCAAGCTAATAGTTTCTGATAGATCGCCTACCACGTGATAAGTTTCTTCGAACAGCCAAAGATCTATTTTGGCCTCTTGTGCTGCCAATTGTCGCAACAAGGTAGTATTTAAAGGCCTTGGCGGACGCTTATCTGTAAGCAAAGCCATGCACCAAAGTTTGTCATTATCCGTAGCTTGTTCGAAGTATCTCACCAATGCATCAATCTTTGCATTCGTCTTGGTGGTTTGATCTAGCTCTATGAAGAGGTCGGTAAACTGTTTCATGCTGCATCAATTTGAGAAGCCTCTTCTTCTTCTGCACCGAATTCTGTTTTTTCAGTAATCGCGTTCCAACCGTTTTCGGCTAGGTATCGAGCAAACACATCCGTATAGCCATGTGTAACAACTATTTTGTCGGCGCCAGTAGATTTGACAGCATCAATCAATCCCGGCCAGTCAGCGTGATCGGACATCACAAAGCCTCTATCAGCATTTCTTCTTCTGCGCGTTCCTCTCAATTGCATCCAGCCGCTGGCTATTCCAGTAGAAACGTCTTTAAATCTTTTCATCCACGGGGTTCCCTCTGCGCCAGGAGGAGCAAGAATAATGGCTTTTCTGAACAATTCAGGATTTGTATCCTTTTGAATCGTATCACAATCTCGGACAAGCAAACCCGCATTTCTCAAAGCCTCATTTGTATTGGCAATAGCGCCATGACAAAAAACCGGACCGATATTTTGTAGTCCATTTAGTATTCTTTGTGCCTTTCCCAAGCTGTAACAAAAAATCACGGAAGTGATGTTATTTGCCGCATTCAGAGCCCACCAGGTATTTATTTCATTCAGAATATCATCATTGTTTTTCCATTTATAAACTGGTAACCCAAAGGTACTTTCAGTAATAAAACCATGACATTTCACTGTTTCGAAGGCATCACTGACATTGTCTGGTTGCGTTTTATAATCACCAGCCGCCACCCAAATTTCTCCTTTATACTCTACCCTAACTTGTGAAGAGCCTGGAATATGACCAGCAGGGTGAAACGATACCTTCACACCATTGATGCTCACTGACTCGGAGTATGGAATTGTCTGGAGTGAGATGTCGGCTCCAAGCCTCAACTTCATCACTTCACCGGAGATGGGGTGAGCTAGATAATGCTCCATTCCCCAGCGGGCGTGATCGCTGTGCGCATGTGTGATCACAGCACGCTGGACACGTCTCCATGGATCAATATAAAAATCTCCTGCCTCACAGTATATGCCTGAATCTGTAAATTTTAATAATGACATGAGCGTATAACCTTTAGCGACTTACCTTTGTTTGCATGGTGGACTCCAAAGAAAAGAGAACATTATACATCCTGTACATTCTAGGACTGTATATTTTATTTCAAGCAGGTTGGTGGGCCTATCATTTGATAGACATCAACCGCGAACTTTATGAATTACGAACGATAACTCTCGGAATCAATCACTCTGAAATCTACCAGAAAAAAGTATGGATGATTTTAGGCGAAGGCTTAATTTTCTTTTTGCTCCTCGCTTTTGGCTTTTATACCATCAAGCGAAATGTTTCAAAAGAATTGCGATTAGCTAAAAGAGAAAAATCTTTTTTGTTATCCGTAACACATGAATTAAAAACCCCTATTGCCGCTGTCAAGTTATTTCTTGAAACTCTCAGAACGCGCAAGCTGAGTAGCGAACAAGAGCAAAAGATTATTGAAGATGCATTGAAAGAAAACACAAGGCTTCAGGTATTGAGTGAAAATATACTTCTCGTCACAAGACTTGACGACTCACGAGACCATGTGTTTATAGAAAAAGTGAATGTTTCTGATTTGCTTCAAAATAGCCTCCAGCGTTATCAAAGCTTATCACCCGAGTTGGTGGTTGAGCGCAATATTCAGACAAAAGGGGAAACGAAAGGAGATGGACAATTACTATCGGCAGTATTTAATAATCTCATTGAAAACGCAATAAAATATTCAAAAAAAGAGAAGAAAATAGAAGTCACTTTATTGGAAGAACAAGGAGTGTTGGTGTTGAAAGTAAAAGACAACGGAATCGGCATCTCCACGGATGAAAGGCAGCGAATTTTCGAGAAATTTTATCGTGTAGGAAATGAGGATACTCGCAAGACGAAAGGCACTGGACTCGGACTGTATATCGTCAAAAACATTGTAAAATTGCACGGCGGAAGCGTAGAGGTAAAATCCGAACTCAATGAAGGCAGCACTTTCACGGTTAAGCTTCCCATAATTCTATAGAATAAAAAATTTATGAATAAAAAAGTAGCACTAATCATTCTCGATGGATGGGGACATGGAAAAAAGGACAAAAGCAATGCAGTATTTGCAGCCAATACGCCTTTTACAGATAGTTTGTATGACCAATATGCCCATGCAGAACTGCGCACAGATGGAGAGAATGTTGGATTGCCAGAGGGACAGATGGGAAATAGTGAAGTTGGTCACATGAATATTGGCGCTGGTCGCGTCGTTTATCAGGATTTAGTAAAAATAAATATTGCAATTCGCGAAGGAGAATTCCAACAACACCCAACAGTTAAACAAGCGTTTGAATATGCGGAGAAAGAAAACAAAAAGGTGCATCTTTTGGGACTTGTAAGCGATGGTGGTGTGCATTCTCATATTGATCATCTAGTAGCTTTGACAAGTATTGCAAAACGTTTTGCTTCTGTAAAAACATGTGTACATGCATTTACAGACGGGCGCGATACTGACCCTAAGTCTGGGCTTGGATTTATAGAAGCTTTCGAAAAAAGAAATGAATCCGCAAATACACGAATCGTATCGGTGTGTGGACGCTATTATGCGATGGATAGAGATAAGCGTTGGGAACGCGTAGCGCTTGCCTATAACTTGTTGGTCAAAGGTGAGGGTGAGAAATTTGCAACTGCAAGCGATGCAATCTCAGCTGCGTATGCATCAAACGTGACCGATGAATTTATCAAACCCGCAGTAATTGGAGAAGCAGAAGTAATTGAATCGGGAGATGTGGTAATCTGTTTCAATTTCAGAACAGATCGCTGCCGCGAAATCACGGAAGCTCTGACACAACAGGATTTTACCGAGTTTGGAATGAAAAAAGTTCCACTGAAATATATCACCATGACGAACTATGACGACACCTATACCGGTGTTGAAGTAGTTTATGATAAAGACAATTTGGTAAAGACCTTAGGAGAAGTTGTGAGTACAGCTGGGAAGACTCAAATAAGAATTGCTGAAACAGAAAAATATCCACACGTTACCTTCTTCTTCAGTGGAGGGCGTGAGCTAGAATTTGATGGCGAGCGTAGGGCAATGGTAGCTTCTCCTAAAGTGGCGACCTATGATTTACAGCCAGAAATGTCCGCATATGGCATTGTGGAGAGCATCATCAAAACAACAGATGAATACCCAGCAGATTTCATCTGCTTGAACTTCGCAAACCCAGATATGGTAGGACATACGGGAGTTTTTGAAGCTGTCGTGAAAGCCGTCGAAACAACTGATAATTGTTTGCGCCTTGTAGTTGATAATCTTTCTTCAAAGGGTTATTCATTCGTAGTAATAGCAGACCATGGCAACGCAGACTTCGCCGTGAACGATGATGGAAGTCCAAATACAGCGCATACGACCAATCCCGTTCCGATTTGGATTATTGACAAAGACATCACCTCCTGCAAGTCGGGAAAGTTAGCTGACGTTGCTCCAACGATTTTAAATATGATGGGAATAGAAAAGCCCGTCGAAATGACGGGCTCCTCTTTGATATCTTAATATTAATTATCTCACGACAGTAACTTCACCATTGATAATCTTTCCATCAGCGCGCTGAAGTAAGAAATAATATGTACCATCTGGTTGGCCTTCTGCCGACCAGAAGTTCTCATAGTTTTCACTTTCGTAAACAATCACTCCCCATCTATTCCATACTTGGAGTTTACTATTTGGGTAAGCGTCTATGCCTTGAATTTCAAAGAATTCATTTTGACCATCACCATTTGGTGAGAATACGTTTGGTACTTCGCAGATTACGATATCCACTGCGCCATTTCTTACCTGTCCGCATGCATCTGTAACAGTGATCAAAGTACTTCCGAGAATATTGCCACGGAGAACGGTATTGGTCTCTTCGACAAGAATATTTGGCTCGAAAACGTAAGTATAAGGCGGCAATCCACCCACAACAGGGCTTCCTATATCACCAACACAGATTTCGCTTCGAGGACGCACCATGAAAGTATCTGGTTCGAAAATTTGGAATGGTTCAGTCCATGTGTATCCACAGAAGTCTGTGAGGGTCACCTCGTAGGTACCTTCAGAACCCAATCCAAAAGTTTCGGTATTGGTTCCAGTGGTACCTGTCGACCAACTGAAGCTATAAGGAGGATATCCTTGGTTTGGAATTGCTGTGATAGTAGCGGTTTCACCAGGACAGATGAAGTCATTTTCAATATCCGTAATGAAAGGTTCATTCACATCATAGTCTTGGATGAAAATCGTAGCGGATTCCAATGTTTCGTCGCCGGACAAATTGATATATGTGAATGACAACGTTACCGATTCAGGTCCTTCTACCAAATCATCATCGAGCGGAGTAACCGTGACGATGTACTCTTCTACCCCTGATTCAAAGGTGAGTTGGGTTGGATAGGAAGAAGTAAAGTCGTCTGTTTGAATGGCGGTACCAGTATAATTCAAATTAACGGTAAGTGGTTCTGTGAGACAAGGAGGAGGAAGGATTCTGAAAGTCCCGGGAATACATCCTTCAACCACAGTCAAGTCGGGAAATTGGTTGTTTGGGTCTTCTGTGATTGGTGTAATGAGGTCTCCTGAGATATTGAAACTCCCTTCTTTTAGAATTACCGTAGAATGGAGTCCACTATCACCACAGTCCGCAATAGCTAGAGCAATGTGGTAAGTCTCACCGCAAATCAGTTCGCTTGTAACAGTGAGTTGAGTAGTTAATCCATCCACATTAATTCCTTGCACAGCTTGGTTGTCTATGAAAAACTGAGGATTTACAGTTGCGTTCACACTAGAGATTGTGATGGGTAGCACAGGGTCTGAGCCAGGAACTACCGCCACGTTGATAGCGCCGCCTGGAAATCCAGCAGGAGCTGCGTAAGGACCTGTAATACCAGGCCCAGATAGGAAGAATGCGAAAACGTCGTTGTATTGAGAGTTTTCAAACGCGAAGTATTCAATGGAGCCAAATATGTAATCGAAGCTGAGGGTATTGCCTGTGGCCACGAAGTCAAACTCCAAGATTGCTAAGTCCCAAATTGAACTTACCTGAAAGTTTTGATTAATAAGCGGCGGTACTGAATTAGCAACGCTGAGTAGATCGGGATTGTTTACTTGACCTTGGCCATTGCCGAAAGCGAAACTGCCAGGAACGTTAACATCAATTGTTTCTGTACATAAAACGATTCCTGAAGTGACTTGCATTGGTGCAATTCCACCAGTGACCGTTCCCAACTGATAGTCGACTCCTGTAAACTGAGCGTTAGAATATTGTACACCCGGGCCGAGCAGCGTTTGAACCGCTTGGTCTGCTGTCACAACGGTATAAGTTTGAGCAAATCCGGTGTAAACAGCGCAAAGAGAAAGGATTGAAAATAGAATTTTATAAATTCTCATAGATATCATTTTTTAGGGTGACGCCACTCTTGGTTAAAAAGTTGCCCAACAAAAATATTCTTTTCAAGGTCAAATAGCATGATAAAAGGTAAAGAATTTCAACACTCGTCCGTTACCTTTGACTCATGGCAAGACCAATAATAGAAATAGAAGGACTCACCAAGTGGTATACCATTGGCCAAGAGACTGTAAAGGCCTTGAATGGCGTAAATCTTACGGTGAATAAAAATGAATATGTAGCTCTCATGGGACCAAGTGGTTCTGGCAAATCCACTTTGATGAATATTTTGGGCTGCCTCGATACTCCCACCCAAGGCAAATATTGTCTTAATGGACCTGACGTGGCCAAGCTTTCGGACAGTCAACTGGCCGAAATTCGAAACAAAGAGATTGGTTTTGTATTTCAGACCTTTAATCTACTTCCTAGATATTCAGCGCTCGAGAACGTAGCTTTACCGCTTGTTTATGCAGGTTTTAATAAAGAAGACCGAAATAAAAAAGCGGCGAGCGTACTTACACAAGTAGGTCTTGGCGACCGAATGAAACACAAGCCAAATGAGCTTTCTGGAGGACAGCGGCAGCGGGTTGCTGTGGCAAGAGCCCTTGTTAACACCCCTTCCATCATCTTAGCCGACGAACCTACTGGAAACCTCGACACCAAGACGAGTTATGAAATCATGCTCCTATTCGAAGAGATTCATAAACAAGGGAATACAATTATTTTAGTAACTCACGAAGAAGATATTGCCCGTCATGCGCATCGCATTGTGAGGTTAAGAGATGGAGTGATTGAAAGTGATGAGGTCAACGAACCAACTAAGGTTGTATTTTCGCAGCCTTAATTGTGTTTAGTTATGCCAAAACATCCAAGTATTGCCCAACTATTTAATGAAAAACCAGTTGGAACCAGCGTCACCGTAAAGGGCTGGGTGCGCACGTTTAGAAATGATCAGTTCATTACCGTGTCTGATGGTTCGACCATCAAAACGATACAAGTAGTGGTCAATAAGGAAAATTTCGAAGAAGATACACTAAAGAAAATCCAAACCGGAGCATGTATCAGTGCTACTGGCATGCTGGAAAAAAGTCTTGGCAAAGGACAGGAGATCGAAGTGGTATGTCAGAATTTGGAGATTTTGGGGGAAAGTGACCCCAATGAATTTCCAATTCAAATGAAGCGTCATACCTTAGAATTCCTTAGAGAAAAGGCGCATTTGCGTTTCCGTACTAACACATTTGGAGCGGTCTTCAGATTGCGTCACCACCTCGCCTTTGCGATACATAAATTTTTCAATGATCGTGGATTTTTCTATCTCCACTCTCCCATCATCACCGGAAGTGATGCAGAAGGCGCTGGGGAAATGTTTCGTGTCACTAACCTTGACTTGGAGAATCTTCCAAAAAATGAAAAAGGTGAAATTGATTTCAGTCAGGACTTTTTTGGTAAAACAACCAATCTCACAGTAAGTGGACAGCTCGAAGCTGAACTAGCCGCTCTAGCTCTTGGAAGCGTTTACACTTTTGGACCAACATTTAGAGCAGAAAATAGCAATACCAGTCGACACCTTGCTGAGTTTTGGATGATTGAACCAGAAGTCGCATTCAATGACATTCATGACAACCAAGATCTTGCGGAAGACTTTTTAAAATATTGCATTCAATATGCCCTCGATAATGCTCGTGAAGACCTTGAGTTCCTTCAGGAGCGTGAAATTAATGAAGACAAACTAAAACCTGTCGATGAAAGGCAAGCAATGCCGCTTATTCAGCGTTTGGAGTTTGTGGTCAACAATCAGTTTGAGCGCATTACTTATACAGAAGCGATAGATATTCTCCTGAATAGTTCTCATTATAAAAAGAAGAAATTCAAGTTTAATGTAGAATGGGGAATTGACTTGCAGAGTGAACATGAGCGATACCTCGTGGAGAAACACTTCCAAAAGCCTGTTATTATAACTGGCTATCCAGCTAAGATCAAAGCATTTTATATGCGTTTGAATGAAGATGGAAATACAGTGGCCGCTATGGATATATTGGTGCCTGGTATCGGTGAAATCATCGGCGGCAGTCAAAGAGAGGAGCGCTATGAAGTATTGTTAGAAAAGTGCAAGGCATTCAATATTCCTGAAGATCACATCTGGTGGTATTTGGAAACAAGAAAATTTGGAACCTGTCCGCATGCTGGATTTGGCTTAGGTTTTGAAAGATTAATAATGTACGTTACTGGGATGCAAAACATCAGAGATGTTATTCCATTCCCAAGAACACCACAAAATGCAGAGTTTTAATCTTTAACCATTATCTTTGTTAGGATATGTTGAAACAGACCTTACAACAAAAATTACAGCAGAAGCTTTCTCCTCAGCAAATTCAGTTGATGAAGATGTTGCAGATTCCGACTATGGAATTGGAACAGCGCATCAAAGAAGAAATGGAGATTAATCCTGCGTTGGAAGAAGGTCGCGAAGAGGAGCCTCAAGATGAAAGTTCTAATTCTGAAGAGGCGGAAAATGACAGTCAGGAAGAGAAGGACAACAACGAAGATTTCGACATCTCGGATTATTTGGATGAAGATTACATTCCAGAATACAAGTTATATTCGAATAATCACTCGGCCGATGATGAGGAGCGAGAAAGCCCACTAGGTGCTGGACGCAGTTTTCAGGATTTACTTTTTTCCCAACTTGGCTTGCGCGATTTGGATGAACGCGAAATGCTCATTGCCGAGTATCTCATCGGAAACCTTGACGACGCTGGGTATTTGAGACGTGAGCTCGTTTCGATCGTAAATGATTTGGCCTTTACAGCAAATATTTCAACAGATTTGAGAGAGCTGCAAGCAGTGCTTGAAATCATCCAGGACCTAGATCCAGCAGGCGTCGGAGCTCGTGATTTGCAAGAGTGTTTAATGCTACAAATAAAGCGTGCAGAAAACCCAGACGAGGATACCGATTTAGCTCATGTTGTAATCTCCAAATATTTTGACGAGTTTACCAAAAAGCACTACGAGAAAATTGCAAAAAAACTCGATCTCACCGAAGAGGAATTGAAACCGGCTATTGATTTCATTTTGCACCTCAATCCGAAGCCTGGTAATAGCATGATTGAGACAAAGGGTGCGGTGCAACACATTACACCAGATTTTCTTTTAGTAGTTGAAGATGACGAGTTGAAATTGACTTTGCATGGCCGCAACGCACCCGATTTAAAAATTAGTAGAGAATATAAAGAAATGCTTCAGCACTACTCGCATTCGAAAACGAAGGATGCGAAAGAGAAGGAAGCGATGCTCTTTGTAAAGCAGAAAATAGATAGCGCCAAATGGTTTATTGATGCGATCAATCAACGCAACGAAACCCTGCTATTCTGCATGCAAGCCATTGTAAATTATCAACGCGAATTTTTCTTGAGCGGCGATGAGACAAAGCTCAAGCCGATGATTTTAAAGGATATTGCCGATATGGTGATGATGGATATAAGCACTATTAGTCGCGTCGCAAATAGCAAATATGTTCAAACGCCTTATGGAACTTATCTATTAAAGTTTTTCTTTAGCGAGAGTTTGTCTACGGATGAAGGAGAAGAAGTGTCATCGCGTGAGGTAAAGAAGATTTTGAAAGATGCAATTGAAGCTGAGAGCAAGCGAAAGCCGTTGACTGACGAAAAATTAGGTAAGCTTCTAAACGAAAAAGGTTATAACATTGCACGTAGAACCGTAGCCAAGTATCGTGAGCAATTGGGTATACCTGTGGCTCGTTTGCGTAAAGAATTATGACCGAAAAATTCGCCAAAGTACTATCCCTTATTTTTCATCCATTGTGGATGCCACTCATTATTTATATTTTGGTGAGATGGCTCGATCCCTACTACATTGCGCCAACCCAAGCAGATAATTTTGTAATACTACTGCTCGTCATCAACATCATAGCGCCTGCGTTGAGCATGTTGATTATGATAAAATATGGAATGCTCAGCAGCATAGAATTGCGCGATCGTAAGGAACGATTCGGGCCTTATATGCTCGTAATATTCTATTATATTCTCTCTTACTTTATGTTGCGTTGGAAAGGTCCAATCCTGCCGCCTGAAGTGTTTAGCTTTTTTGTAAGCATTATCTTCTCTTTGATTGCATCCCTCACCATTAATATGTTTTGGAAGATATCCGTGCATCTTTTGGCTCAAGGAGGAGTATTTGGAACCATCTTAGCCCTCAATGCCTTGCACAAATCTGATATACAGGTTTTTCTTATGGCCTCGGCTCTAGCTGCTGGTCTAACGGCGTATTCAAGAGTAAAACTAGACGCCCATACGCATGGCCAAGCTTATGCTGGATTTTGCCTTGGAGCAGTGATGAATTATATCATTATCAGTGAAAAACTGATGTTTTAGACATTCTTATCCAAGGCTTTCTGCCAATTCCAAGCATCTCTAAGTGCATCTTTAATAGTCAATTCCGTCTTCCAACCGAGCAAACGTTCGGCTTTCGAAACGTCAGCCCAAATTTGTTCGACATCTCCCGCACGGCGTGGACCGATTTCAAAATTGAGGCTTTTGCCAGAAACCTCTTGGAATGCATTTACCATCTCTAGTACAGAATTGCCCATTCCTTGTCCCAAGTTGAAGACATCAAGCCTAATATCATTCTTTTGGATATAAGTTAAAGCAGTTACGTGCGCTTTAGCCAGATCGACCACATGAATAAAGTCTCTAATACACGTTCCATCTGAAGTGTTGTAATCATTCCCGTGAATGACTAGTCGCTCACGAATTCCCGCAGCAGTTTGCATTATAAATGGAACAAGATTATTGGGAACTCCATTAGGAAGCTCACCAATAAAAGCACTAGGGTGCGCACCCACTGGATTGAAATAACGAAGCATTACTGCCTGAAAGTCTACTCCCGATTTCTCATAGTCGCGGAGCAATTGCTCACAAACGACCTTCGTATAACCATAAGGAGAAGCTGCATTTTTATCATGTGATAATTCATCCACTGGATTGGAATTGGGCTGACCATAGACAGTGCAAGAACTCGAGAAGACCAGTTTTTTAACACTAAAATCTCTCATTGCCTCTAATAGGCGAATGAGTGAAACGATATTATTGCTGTAATAAGAAAGAGGATTTTCAACGGATTCGCCAACAGCCTTATAAGCCGCAAAATGAATTACAGCTTCAATCTTCTCCTTACTAAAGAGATTATTAAGCGTTTGAGGGTTATTGCAATCCCCGTGATAAAAAATAGGATCAATACCTAGAATATTGCGCAAGCCCGAAAGTACCTGTTCATTAGAGTTATCAAAATTATCTAGGATAACGGGAGTAAAACCTGAATTCATCAGTTCCACAACAGTATGCGAACCGATAAATCCTGTTCCTCCTGTGACCAGTACTTTCATAGTATATAGAGGTAAGAATTTCAACAAAGGTACGCAATGAATTTTTTTTTAAAAAAAATGAAACCTTTTAGGAAGACCTCTAGTAATAGGGAGAGACTAACCTAACAACATGAACACAAATACGAATACGCAGAGATTTGATCTCTCGTACCTGAATCAGGTATTCCAAGGGAATAGGGAGATGATCAACAATATCATCCATCTCTTCTTACAGCAAGTTCCTGAGTATATAAAAGAGATGGAAGAATGTGTGAAGAAGAATGAGCCGCTTTCACTGCATCCTCTGGCTCACAAAGCAAAAAGTTCGATTTCGATGCTTGGTATCAAGGATATGGAAACCGATATTTTGCAAATCGAAAACGACAGTAAACATCTAAGGAATCTAGAAGAGTTACCAACGCTGGTCTATCGCGTTAAGGCGAATTGTGAAATCGTCTATTACCAGCTAAAAGAGCAATTGCAGCGCGCATCATAGCGTGCATCAATAAACGATATAGGGTGGAGGGCCGCTCTCGGTAGGAACTTGGTTCTGAGGAGAGCGGTTTTTCTATTATTTCTAAATAGAATTCTTAACTTGCGCCAGCACTAACAAGGAGTCTTGGCAATGCTCCATTACCCTTCTTGATTAAACCTACTATGCAATTTTCTGCAACCGATGAAAAAGACCTCGCCGCCAGGGAAATGAGCCCTGCCGAGCTTATTAATGTAATATATAGATTCACACAGCAAACCTCAACCATTGAGCTTGAGCGCCCTTGTACACCTAATGACGGAATCATTCAACTGCAGCCAACACAAGCACTAGATTACTCCGAAAAATTCAATGCAACAAGTCGTTCGAAGAGCATGATCAAATTCGTACCTGCCTCTGGAGCAGCCACTCGAATGTTCAATCACCTCTTTCAGTATGACCCAATAAAAGTGACTGATTTGGTGGAAGAATTCGTGCTCAACTTTGATCTATTTCCTTTTTACGACCTCTTAAAAGACAAACTCAAGCAGCATGGCCTTGAGTTAGAAAACTTAGTAACGGAAAATCAATGGGATAAAATATTTGAGTTTATTCTTTATAGTCCCGGTCTTGATTTTGCAAAGTTTCCAAAGGGACTCGTACCCTTTCATCGATATAAAAGTGGTGTGATAAGAACTGCATTCGAAGAACACATGCACGAAGCCGTCGATTACGGAAGAGAATCAGACGGTACATGTAGGATTCATTTCACACTGGCACCTCATCAAATCGATCTTGTAATGCAGTTTTTAGAAGAAAAGACTGCAACATTTCCTTATGAAAAATTCATACTGACGCATAGCATTCAAAAAAGCAACACCGATACTCCTGCTATTGATCGAAATAATCATCCTGTAAGAGATAAAAATGGTCACATCCTTTTCAGGCCCGCAGGTCATGGCGCTCTCATCCATAATTTACAAGCATTAGACGAGGACATTATTTTTATAAAAAACATAGATAATGTGACCACAGAAGACCAAAAGCATGAATCTATTTTTTATAAAAAAGTGCTGGCGGGTATTCTCCTAGAATTAAAAAGCCAAGCTGATTCTTTTTTAGAGCGTCTCGAACAGAATGAACATTCGGTTGTAGAAGAAGCTCTTCTCTTCATAAAAACTTGGTTTCAACCAACATTACCATTTCTTCCAGATCATGCTGGTGTAATAAATTTTATCAAACTGCAACTGGATAGACCAATGAGAGTTTGTGGCATGGTCAAGAATGAGGGAGAACCAGGTGGTGGACCATTTTGGGTAAAGATGTCAGATGGTTTTGTTTCTAAACAAATAGTAGAAAAATCACAAGTAGATCATCATCATCTTCAACAAATGAAGATTCTCTCAAGCTCTACACATTTTAATCCAGTGGATATCGTTTGTACAATTAAAAATAGATTTGGGAAAAAATATAATCTCAACGATTTTATCGATCACAGCACTGGATTCATTAGTGATAAATTTATTGATGGAAATGTAATCAAAGCACTAGAATTACCAGGACTTTGGAATGGTTCGATGGCATTATGGAACACTGTATTTATCGAGGTTCCTATAAGTACATTTAATCCGGTAAAAACGGTAAATGATTTACTCAGACCTGGACACCAGATGGCTTAAAATCGACAATTTCAATCCTTTTATTGCAAAATGGAATTTCAGATTCTTCTTTATTCGATGCAACAAATACGATTCTATCCTGCGCATATTTCAGCACCAATTGATTGTACCAGTCTATAGCGTTTGAATCCAAATGCGACGATGGCTCATCGAGAAGTAAAAAATCAGTGTCGGCCATAATTGCCAAACCTAGTTTTACACGCTGGCGCATCCCACTGCTGAATTCTTTGAGTGGTTTTTTTAAAACCTTTGAGAGTTCTATTTCCGTGGCAAACTCGGACGCCGTTTGCACACCCAAAAGCGGTTTAAAGGAAATGAAAAAGTTATAGTTTTCCTCTAAGGTGAACTCATCATACAAAGACATATAAGGTGTGGCGAGACTTACACTGCGAAAGACCTCCGCCACTCCAACTTGTTTTTGTCTGTTGGTCCAGCTCACGCTACCTTCAGATGGCGTGAGGTATCCGCTAATGATTTGTAGAAGTGTGGACTTGCCGCTACCATTTCCTCCTAGAATGGCTACTTTGTCGTTTTTTTCAAAAGACATATTGATATTCTGAAAGACCCACTCTTTCTGAAATCTCTTACCAATATTCTTTAAAGAAATATTCACCTGAATAGATTAAAGCCCTTGCGGACCTCTGATAATTCCTTTGTCTGATTCACGAATAAATTCGAGAATGGTTTCCTTTTCAGGAGTATTGGGCAATTCCATCTCTGCCGCGTGCAGAGCGCGACTCATATTGCTGTTATGGACATATATCATTCGATACACATCTTCCACGTGCGCGATGGTCTCGTTTGCAAAACCCCTTCTTCTCAAACCTACTGTATTTACCCCAGCATAACTTAGTGGCTCTCTTGCCGCTTTCACAAATGGAGGTACATTTTTCCTGACCAAAGAACCGCCTGCAATAAATGAATGTTGACCGACGCGAATGAATTGCTGAATTGCCACTACACCCTCAATGACCACCCAGTCTTCGATATCGACGTGCCCTGCGATATTCGCTGAGTTGGCTATAATACAATTATCGCCAATAAATGCGTCATGCGCGACATGCACATAAGCCATGAGCAGGCAATTACTACCAACCTTTGTCTTCCACTTATCCTTTGTGCCTCTATTGAGTGTACAACACTCTCTGATGGTAGTATTATCTCCAATTTCGGTGGTAGTTTTTTCACCCTCATACTTCAAATCTTGCGGCACAGCGCTTATCACCGCTCCAGGGAAGATCCTACAATTTCGCCCAATGCGCGCACCATCCATGATGGTTACATTTGGTCCAATCCAAGTACCGTCTCCAATTTCAACATCCCCTTCTATAGTTGTGAATGGCCCAATCGTTACGTTGTTGCCAATCTTAGCATCGGGATGAATGATTGTTAGATTATTCATGCTTTTCAGTTAACAGGGGTTTCTGCAGGCACGCGATCTCTTACAACCTGCGCCAACATTATTGCTTCACATACTTCTTTGCCATTTACGTAGGCAATTCCTTTCATATTCACCAACCCTCTACGAATAGGAGATTCTAATGAAAGTCTAAATACGATGGTGTCTCCAGGTAGTACTTTTTGCTTAAACTTAACACCATCAATTTTCATGAAATAGGTGCTGTAGTTTTCTGGATCTTTCACTTGAGATAAAGCGAATATTCCTCCAACTTGAGCCATCGCCTCCACCTGCAATACACCGGGCATCACTGGATTTCCGGGGAAGTGGCCTTGGAAAAAAGGCTCATTCATGGTGACGTTTTTCACTCCAATTACCGAAGTCTCATCCATTTCCATGATTTTGTCTATCAATAAAAATGGATAGCGATGCGGCAACATCTTGGTGATGTCATTGATATCGTAAAGTGGTTTTTTATACAAATCAAAAACTGGGGCCGCATTTTGTTGCTGCTTTATAAGGCCTTTGAGAATTTTTGCAAACTCAGTGTTTCCAAAATGACCCGGCCTTGCAGCAAGAATATGCCCTCTGATAAATCGACCTACCAAGGCCAAGTCACCCACGATATCCAAGAGTTTGTGGCGTGCTGGCTCATTTTCATATTGGAGCTTTACAGTATTCAAAACACCAATACCTTCAATCTTCACCTCCAAATCTTCTTTCCCGAGCAATTTGAGAATGTCTTTTATCTGCTCCTCACTATATGGTTGATCCACCATCACAATCGCATTATCCAGACTTCCTCCCTTGATAAGGCCGTTCTTGGCCAATAATTCAAGTTCTCTGAGAAAAACAAAGGTTCTGCAACGACTTATTTCATCAACAAAGTGATTGAGTTGGTACATGTGCGCATGCTGCGTACCAAGTATTGGCGAGTTATAATCTACCATTACAGTAAGTCTAAATTCTCCTCCAGCCGTAGGTACAGCCAACATTTCTACTCCCTTTTCCTCATTTTCATAGGTGAGGTTTTCCGTCAAAGTTAAATATTGGCGTTCTGCTTCTTGCTCCTCATAGCCCACTGCCTCGATAGCTTGAACAAATGGCCAAGCACTTCCATCCATGATTGGAATCTCCGGACCGTCAATTTGTACCAGTGCATTGTCAACTTTACATCCATAGATTGCGGCTAAGACATGCTCTGTAGTGTATACCCTTGCTCCATTTTGCTCTAGGGTAGTGCCTCTTTGAGTGCTTACCACTAAGTCAGGATCAGCTTTGATGATTGGCTGCTCTGGCAAATCCATTCGTTGGAATTTGTAGCCATGATTCTCTGGAGCTGGCAAAATGCTCAGGTTTACGGGAGCTCCGGTGTGTAATCCGACTCCCTTTAAATGGACGGGGGACTTCAGGGTCCTTTGCTTTGAACTCATGATGCGAAGTTAATAGGAATATTGAATACCAATGCACATTTCAACCCTTGTTAAGCACAAATCACATTGGATAATTATTGATTCCCAAAAGTAAACCCGCATCAAATCTAAAAATAGGGTATTTCACGTAGAAATCTCCGAATCAGGAGCTCTAATGTTGCATCACTAAACATTTAATAATTTTAACCTCATGAAAAAGCTATTTTCAATTATTGCAGTGATGATCTGCATCCAAGTTTCCGCACAATTCGAAGCTGGAAGTCAAAGACTACATCTCGGTGTGGGATTCGGCAGTGGCTATGCCGGCAGTGGATTAAAGACTGGAGTTCCGCCAGTGCATGCCTCTTATGAATATGGTATCTCTGATAAAATCGGTGTTGGAGGCCTTATTGGTTACACCTCTGCTAGTGCCGACTTAGCATTTTTCGGCGAAGTGAAATACTCTTATCTCATTATCGGCGCTAGAGGAAACTACCACTTTTTGAACACATCAGATTATGATGTCTACGCAGGTGCGATGCTTGGTTTTAATCGCGCTTCGGTAAAGTTTGAAAATGATGGTGGTTTATTCGGAATCGAGCCAGAAGCTGGAGGTGGCGTGATTTTCGGAGGGTATGTTGGAGGAAGATATAATATCACCGAAAAATTCACTGCTTTTGCAGAGGTCGGTTACTCCATCGCGTGGGTAAGCGTTGGTGTTTGTCTCAACCTCAATTAATACCGAGATTATTCTTATCACAAAAAAAAGAGCTGGCGCAATGCCAGCTCTTTTTTTCCCTTGCGCAGTGCTCTATTTTCCTCCTAAAATCACCACAAGTGCATGAATTACACCTGGCAATCCGCATAGGAGCGTCAAAATCAAATTCAAGGTACAACGGCTTGTCCACGTTTCTCCCTCATATAGGTACATTGCTAATGGAGGAAGTAATATGGCTAGAATTACCAATAGTACTGTATCATAATTAAAATCCTTCTTTGCTTTAGACTCAGATACTGTCGTGCTCTCCCCCACCTGTACATCTCCTGAAGCAGAATAGCTTCCAATCGCAGTAACGTCCTTCAGCACATTCGAAGATTTTTTTACAACAACCTTCGACTTTGTTTCATTTGGCACAACTGCTTTCTCAGTATTCGCTTTCAATACCGGTTGCTGCACTGCTGGGGCGACTTCCACTAAATTTTCAGGAGCATCCACCACCCCATTCAACTCTTGAGTCTCATCAAGATTTGCGGTATTTTCTTGATGAGTCGTCTTCCCTTCACCGCCAATTTCTGGTGAACCATGCTTCCATTCCACGTGATAGCCTTTCATAAAATGGCGTTTCTCAATGGTACATGCGGCTAGACCTAAAACTATTAGACCTAGAAATAGAATAGATATTTTTTTCATTGCTTTGAGGTTAATGCTGCAAGTTTATTTGTAAAAATCATTCACTCAAAAGAAACTTATCAAAACAAAAAAAAGGACGAGCAAATGCCCGTCCTTTTTGAAATGATCGTTATTCAAATTATTTTTCTAAACTCATACGAATCAAATTCAAAGCACCACCAGCCTTAAACCACTCGATTTGTTGAGCATTGTAGGTATGATTCAGAGCGATTACATCTTTCGAACCGTCTTCATGCACAAGCTCTAGGTGCAATTGCTTTTCTGGTGCAAATGAAGTAAGGTCAGTGAAGTTGATGATATCATTCTCTTGAATTTTATCATAATCAGCATCATTCGCGAATGTCAATGCCAACATACCTTGCTTCTTGAGGTTTGTTTCGTGAATTCGAGCAAATGATTTTACCAAAATTGCTCTTACTCCCAAGTGACGTGGCTGCATCGCTGCGTGCTCGCGTGATGATCCTTCACCGTAGTTAGTATCACCTACTACAATTGTCGGAACACCGGCAGCTTTATAAGCGCGCTGTACCGCAGGTACTTCACCATATTCACCTGTAAGGTGATTCTTCACTTTGTTTTGTTCGCCGTTAAAGAAGTTGGTCGCACCGATCAACGTGTTGTTGGCAATGTTGTCGAGGTGTCCGCGGTATCTCAACCAAGGACCAGCCATTGAGATATGGTCGGTGGTACACTTACCTTTCGCTTTAATGAGAACGCGAGCTCCCGTAATGTTGTTTCCATCCCAGTTCGAGAATGGAGCGAGCAACTGCAAACGCTCTGAATCCTCAGCTACGTTCACCTGTACTCCACTGCCATCTTCTGCTGGCGCTTGATAACCTGCATCTTCTACATCAAAACCCTTTGATGGCAACTCATCTCCGCTCGGAGCATCGAGTTTTACAGCCTCACCCTTATCGTTGATGAGGGTATCTGTAAGCGGATTAAAAGTAAGATCACCAGCAATCGCTAAAGCAGTTGTAAGTTCTGGTGAAGCTACAAAAGCGAGCGTATTTGGATTACCGTCATTACGGCTTTGGAAATTTCTATTGAATGAGTGAACAATGGTGTTGCGCTCTTTCTTCTCAGCACCCACGCGCGCCCACATACCGATACATGGTCCACATGCATTGGCGTAAACAGTGGCGCCAATTTTATTGAAGGTATCAATGAAACCATCACGCTCGATGGTGTAGCGAACAAGTTCTGAACCAGGTGTGATGCTAAACTCTGCTTTAGGTGTTAGACCTTTTGCTACTGCTTGTTCAGCCAAAGAAGCTGCACGAGCGATGTCTTCGTAAGAAGAGTTGGTGCAAGAACCAATAAGTCCAACTTCTACTTTTGTTGGCCAATTGTTCTTTGCAGCTTCTTCTTTCATTTTGCTGATTGGCGTAGCCAAGTCTGGAGTGAATGGACCATTGAGGTGTGGCTCCAATTCAGTCAAATTGATTTCAATTACCTGATCAAAATATTTCTCTGGGTTTGCATATACTTCGTCGTCACCGGTAAGATGCGCTTTGATGCCATTAGCAAGGTCTGCTACTTCTGAGCGGCCTGTGCTGCGGAGATAACGCTCCATGCTTTCGTCATAGCCGAAAGTAGAAGTGGTGGCACCGATTTCAGCACCCATATTACAAATGGTTCCTTTACCTGTGCAGCTCAATGATTTTGCACCTTCACCAAAATATTCCACAATAGCACCTGTACCACCTTTAACAGTGAGAATACCTGCGACTTTGAGAATCACATCCTTTGCTGATGTCCAGCCATTCATCTTACCTGTAAGTTTGATACCGATGAGTTTTGGGAACTTTAATTCCCAAGCCATACCGGCCATAACGTCCATCGCATCCGCTCCACCTACACCGATAGCCACCATACCCAAACCGCCAGCGTTAACTGTGTGAGAGTCGGTACCGATCATCATACCACCAGGAAATGCGTAGTTTTCCAAAACTACTTGGTGAATGATACCTGCACCGGGCTTCCAGAAACCAATACCGTATTTGTTTGAAATAGAAGAAAGGAAGTTGAATACTTCGTTGTTTTTGTTCAAAGCTTCTTGCAAGTCTTGATTAGAGCCCACTTTGGCTTGAATCAAGTGGTCGCAGTGCACTGTAGAAGGCACGGCAACGCGCTTGCGACCAGCTTGCATAAATTGCAAAAGGGCCATTTGTGCAGTCGCGTCCTGCATCGCTACGCGGTCTGGAGCGAAGTCCACATAGGACTTGCCTCGCTCGTAAGCCGAAGTGGCATTGCCATCCCAAAGGTGGGCGTAGAGAATTTTTTCAGAAAGTGTTAGAGGACGACCTACCGCTTTGCGTGCAGCCTCAATTCTTTCAGGGAAACGGCTATAAACCGTTTTGATCATATCCAGATCGAATACTTTATTGCTCATGGATTTAATTTGTTCGATACTTGTTGTTGCGCGCGAAAATACATCAGGATGCCATTCATCACAATATTTTTCATCGAATAGAAATTCCTATTCATCTTTGACCTATGCGATTTGTGAGTGCTCAGACAAGAGAAAATATTCAAATAGCCTTCCGGGCCATTCGAAGTCAGATGCTTCGTACCGTCCTTACCGTAAGCATCATTGCCATCGGAATCATGGCTTTGGTAGGAATGATTACGGCCATCGAAGCCATTCAAAATAAAATTAATGCAGAGTTCAGCCGACTTGGGAGTAATACTTTCACTGTTAGATCAGGAGGCAACATGCGTGGCGGCAGGCACGGCCAATCTTACGACGCCAATCCAGTGATCAAGTATGAAGAGGCCAAAAAATTCAAAGAACAATTCGAAAACAAAGGATTGGTAAGCGTTTCGGCCTTTGCAAAAGGCGCAGCCACGATCAAATACGAAAGTAAAAAAACCAACCCCAACGTCACGATTCTCGGATGTGATGAGAATTATTTTGAACTTTCTTCATATGAATTGGATAAGGGAAGAATGTTTTCCGAATCTGAACTCAGCCTTGGATATAATGTGATCATCATAGGTGCAGATTTAATGGAGAGCATTTTTGAAAATGTTTCAGATCCTGTAGGTCGCTTCGTGAGTGTTGGTCCCGAGCGATATCTCGTGGTTGGGGTGCTCAAGTCAAAAGGAAATACGTTTGGGTTTGCAGGAGATAATCAATGCATGATTCCTCTTTTAACAGCTAAGAAAAAATTTGCTACCGACGAGACAGACTACAGCATCAATGTGAGATCTGCCGACGCAAAAAAACTTGATGAGGCCGTCAACTCAGCAATTGGTATCATGCGTGTCATTCGCCGCGACAAACCTACCGAAATGGAGTCTTTCGAAATAAGAATGAGCAATTCACTTGTCGAAGAATTACTTGGACTTATTTCGGGAATAACCTTCGGCGGAATATGTATCGGATTAATAACACTTCTTGGCGCAGGTATAGGCTTGATGAATATAATGCTCGTTTCGGTTACAGAGCGTACCAGAGAGATTGGCGTCAGAAAGTCGATTGGCGCGAGTTCGAAGCTCATCCGCAGGCAATTCTTAATTGAAGCAATCGTAATTGGGCAAATTGGTGGAATCATTGGAATCATTCTAGGAATATTGGTCGGAAATGTGGTATCCCTTGTAATTGGCACTAGTTTCACCATTCCTTGGCTTTGGCTATTCCTCGGCGCAACCATCTGTTTCTTCGTCAGCATCGCCTCTGGATATTATCCTGCCAGCAAGGCGGCAAATCTTGACCCAATAGAAGCCCTCCGTTACGAATAATCGTCGTAAACTTGTGGCATGAGATCAACATCCTTGCACAAGAGCATTCTATTACTCGCTTTATTCCTCATGGCCAACGCTTGTTCGGTGGCACAAAAGAGCAAACAAAAAGAAAAAGAGGAAACGACATCTTCCACGCGCAGGCCTAAGCTTATCGTCGGTATTACCGTAGACCAAATGCGCTATGATTATATCGAAAAATACTGGGATGATTTCACAAATGATGGATTCAAAAAACTCGTAAACGAAGGATTTTTCGCAAGAAATCTTCATTACAATTATATGCCAACTGTCACAGGACCAGGTCATGCGGCAGTCTTCACCGGCACCACACCCGCCTACAACGGTATTATCGCCAACGATTGGTTTGAAAGGTCTTCAGGCAAGGTTGTGTATTGCGCTTCAGATTCAATGGTTCAAGGTGTTGGAACGGCGTCTTCAGCTGGGAAAATGTCTCCGCATTACCTCACCAGTTCAACGCTGGGCGATGAGCTCAAACTTTTCAGCAATCAGCGATCAAAAGTGATTGGAATTGCTATGAAAGATCGTGGAGCGATACTTCCCGCAGGTCGCACTGCAGACGCTGCTTACTGGTTTGTGGGCGGACAAGAAGGCGTATGGGCCACGAGTACATGGTATATGAACGACCTTCCACAATGGGTGAAAGACTACAACGCCAAGCGCGTAGCAGACCAATACCTCAATTCCAAATGGGACTTGTTGTTGGATATTTCCAAATACGATGAAAGTATTGACGATAACAATGCCTACGAACTTCCCTTCAAAACATTGACACGACCTGTATTTCCTTATAATCTAGCGGAATTAAAGGCAATGAATGGAGGCTATGATCTTTTGAAAGGCACACCCTATGGCAACTCCCTTACCATTGACTTTGGCAAAGAAGTAATTGTGAAAGAGAATTTTGGAAAAGATGAATATACCGATATGCTGTGCATGTCCTTTTCTAGCACAGACTATATCGGACATCAATTCGGAATCCACTCCAAAGAAGCACAAGATTGCTACTTGCGCCTCGATCGCGACATCGCAGATTTTATAAAATTCTTGGATGAAACAGTTGGAAAAGGAAACTACCTTATCTTCTTGTCTGCCGATCACGCAGGCGCGCCAACTCCCAGCTATATGGCAGAAAGAAAAGGAGCGGCTGGATATTGGAAAAGTGATTTAGTAGAAGAGAAAGTTAATGCTTACTTGACGCAAAAATATGGCGCTGGTACTTGGGTTATCAATGAATCCAATTTGAATATTTTCCTAAACCGAACGCTCATTCGGGAGAAAAATTTAAACCTGAAATCGATTCAAATGGAGGTAGCACAAATCGTTTCGGAAATGGATAACGTTTTGATGGCGATGAATGGCGCAGACCTCGACCGCCTCGATGTGAAATCGCCCATCGTATCAAGACTTCAGTTAGGCTATAACCAGCGACTCTCGGGCGATGTGGTATATATCACCAATCCTGGATTCATCGAATATGGTATGCAGGGCACCACACACGGCAGCCCTTTCACATACGACACGCATGTGCCCGCATTATTTTATGGCTTTGGGGTGAAAAAAGGAGAAACCTATCAACCTCAAACCATTTGCGACATCGCGAGCACGGTCGCAGCAATTTGTAAAATCCCTCTCCCAAGTGCAGCCATTGGACAACCCATTGAAAAAATAGTGAAGTAAGTATGGTAGAATATAAAGTTTATCATCAAAATCCTCATCGAAAATTCATCACGTTTGAGGCTGTATTTCCAAATAATGCCAAGGACACACTTCAGCTCCAGTTGCCTTCTTGGAGGCCTGGAAGATATGAGCTTGGAAACTTTGCCAAGAATATTCGCGGATTAGAGGCTTTTAATGATAAACAAGAAAAATTATCGGTAAAAAAAATTACGAAAGACTTGTGGGAAATAGCAGCCAATGGCGCCGCACAAGTCACAATCAACTACGAATACTATTGCGCCGAACTGAATGCTGGCAGTTCTTATATTGACAACGATCTTCTTTATATGAATCCTGTCAATTGTTTTTTTTATGATAAAGAAAAACAAGAACAACCGTATCGCGTCACTTTGAATCTTGACCACACTTACAAAGTGGCCTGTGGTTTAAAAAAAGAATCACCACTCGTACTGTTGGCCAATGGTTTTGACGAATTAGCAGACGCACCAATTCTAGCATCTCCACATTTGCAATGTCTGGAATACTCTTCACACAATATTCCTTTCTTCATTTGGATTTCAGGCAAAATTAAATTCAATGAAGAAAAAATCATCAGTGATTTTAAGGCCTTCACTGATGCGCATTTTCAGATGTTTGGAGATATCCCTTGTAGCGAATATCATTTTCTATTTCACTTCCCTCCATACTTCGTGCGCCACGGAGTGGAGCACCACAACTCTACTGTGATTGCGATGGGACCAGCTACAGAATTCGCATCAGGAGCTGGATATATTGATTTGCTCGCCATATCTTGTCATGAATTATTTCATACTTGGAACATCAAAAACATACGCCCCATCGAAATGATGCCGTATGATTTTACCAAAGAAAATTATTCGGATTTGGGTTATGTCGCCGAAGGTGTCACTACCTATTACGGAGATCTTCTACTCTACCGTTGTGGATTATTAGACGAGAATGAATGGCAAGGAGTATTAAAAGAAGCCATTCAAGAACACCTCGACAATCAAGGTCGTTTCAACATCAGCGTAGCTGAAAGCAGTCGTGACACGTGGCTCGATGGATATAGCGCTGGAATCCCGTGGCGCAAAGTGTCCATCTACAACGAAGGCTGCTTGGTCGCATATATTACAGATGCATTTATACAAAAATCAACAGCCAACGCAAAAAGTCTGGATGATGTAATGCGATTGATGTACGAACGTTTTGGAAAAAAACAATTAGGTTATACTTCCAATGACTACAAAAAATTGATAGAAGAAGTAGCTGGACAAAGTGCTGATTTCATTTTTGAAAAACTTGTTTACGGTACCGAAGACTATCTGCCCTACATCATTGAAGCTTTAAAACATTTTGGATATGTCTTAATGGAACAAGCTTCGAGCAAAGCCAGTGAACATCACTTTGGATTCTCTTTGGATGAAAACGCTGGCAAGCCAACGGTGACTTACATACTTGAAAACAGCCCCGCCGATCAATGCGGCCTTTGGATAGGAGATGAGATTGTGGCCATTAACGGTCAGGCTCCATACAAAAACGTGCAGAGTCTAATGAGGCAAGCTTCAGTACCCGTTAATCTCACGATTATCAGAAAGCATGGAATCCGAGAAATCATTTTAAATAAAAAGTCAGAGAATCTGCTCAAGAAATATCTTGTGGTAAAAGCATCAACGACTTGATTGATCTTCCATATTTAAATCTGTATCGAAAGGACTTTTTGCAAATGGATGTACCATTTGCTTTACATAGCCTTTAGGATAACTTGCCTCTTTCACGCCAGTCCCGCTGGGCCATTCGTTGCCCGGTAAATAGTACGTGCCGAAGATTCTATCAATAAATGGGAATATGGTAGCAAAATTCTTCCCGTAATGTTCTGGCTCAATGCAATGATGCCAATGATGATATTGAGGAGTGGCAATAATGTATTTTAAAAATCCAAAATTTATTCTGGTGTTGGCATGAATCAAAACCGCGTGGATGGCCATAAAAAGAATATAGATATTAAAGACCAGAGGCGAAACGCCCAACACATACAACGGTGCAAATGCTGCGCAACGTGTAACAAAAATATCAATGAAATGCGTTCGACTTCCTGCTAGCCAGTCCATATTGTGAGTGGAATGATGAATGGAGTGAAATCTCCAGAAATAGGCGTAAGAATGAAAGAAACGATGCGCCCAATATTGGAACAAATCTGCTACGAAAAAAGCTAAAAATAATTCCACAGCGAGGGGTAGGTTTTGTACCCAATCTTGAATCACTGCCAAATCAAAACGTCCAAATGTTTTCGAAACTGTTGTCGTAATAAGAATACTAAAGAATTGTATAAACAGGTGACTTATTGTAAAATATACTAAATCTGTTCTCCATTCTTCGTGAAACCTAGGCTGATCGGGGCGTTTAGGCCAAACCATTTCAATTGGAATAAATATAATTGCCATCAATAATAAGTCTAACAACAGCCAATCCAAGCCGAGATACCACTTGCTAGGCCCCACCGCGCTGGGCTCCACATTGAGTCCTCCCATGAAGATGGTCAATACAAATAAAATAATACCAATAAGGGCAAAGGACTTTTTACTACTCAAAAGAAAACTCAGCACAGCAAAGAAAAGAGAAGCGATAATCGTCGCCGTGAGCAATACTCGCATTTGTTCGCCTGTATAGATTTCTCGCAATTCGGGAGAGGTCAAAATACGGGGGTATTTAAAACAAAAAACCGCCAAAAACGCGAGTGCACCTAGGAATACGGAGATATAACCAGCCAATTTTCCCTCTCCAAAAGTGAATTGTTTGCTCATGATTAGTAATTCAAATATTCAGTAAAAAATTATATGTCCTAAAAATGTATCATTTCAACTTAAACCTTCGCCTTCTGCTCGTAATTTTCAACCACATCTAACACGGAAGGATAGGTATTGCTCCTAACTATTGCGAGTTCTTCGATTGGAATCCAGCGCGTTTCAGTGATGCCTTCCTCCAATTGCGGCTTTGGCGTCCCTTCACCATGATATCTCATTACATACCATGCGGTTGCTTTGAGCATCGGCTCCCCTTTTTGAATATAGGTATGCCATGTGGTTTCTAATTGACTAAGAAGTTCTAAATGTCCGATGCTACACTCCTCCTCCACTTCTCGAAGGGCGCCGGCGTCAATATCTTCATCCTCTTCCACCTTGCCCTTTGGTAAGTCCCATTTGTCATGGCGATAAATAAAGAGGATTTCATCCTTTTTATTTAGGACGAGCCCTCCCGCAGCCTGCACAAATTCGAATTGATCTGAGAACTTTTTCCACGCTCTTTCAATATCACTACACACCACGAAGATACTCTTCGCGCCGCGAGCCACCGCACTTTCAATCAGTACAATATCCGTCTTTCCGCAAGAACGAATGATCTCCGCCCCTTTAAACACCAGGTTAGAATCGGGCTCGTCTTGTGTAAAAATCACAGGTCGATTTGAGAAATATACTTTATACTTTTGGCTCATGGATCAGAATTCAGAACGCGCGTTAAAAGTAGCAGATTTCTTGTTGCAAATTGCTGCTGTAAAATTATCACCAGAAAATCCTTTCACTTGGGCCTCGGGTATAAAGTCTCCCATTTATTGCGACAACCGCAAAACGCTCTCATACCCAATGATTCGCAACGAAATCAAAAAGGCTTTTTGCGAAATTATTAGAGAAAGTTATTCGGACGTAGAAGTAATTGCCGGGGTAGCCACCGGAGGAATCGCGATTGGTGCGCTCGTAGCAGAAGAACTCAATCTTCCTTTCATATATGTTAGAAGCGAGGCAAAAAAGCACGGACTTGGAAATCAGGTGGAAGGAGTGCTGCATGCGAATCAAAAAGTAGTGGTGATAGAAGATCTTGTAAGTACTGGTAAATCAAGCCTTACCGCCGTCGACGCCCTGAGAGAGGCAGGAGCACGCATCGAAGGCATGGTAGCCATTTTTACTTACGGCTTCGAAAAAGCCACCACCGCTTTCAACGACGCAAACTGCCAACTAGTGACTCTCAGCGACTATGATCATTTGATTCAACAAGCCGTTCAATCAGGTTATGTGAATAACGATCAACTCGCTACGCTCAGAGAATGGAAGCTCAATCCAGAGGCGTGGAAATTGTGATAGATAGCAAAATCAACCCATTAGTTAAGTATATCTTTGCCGTATTCAACAGCACCTATGACTAAAATAGAATCGAAGAAAGTAAATATCGCAGCCACACCTGATCAGGTAAGCGCCTTCCTTACCAATACCGACAATATTCAAAAACTACTTCCTGAAGGAAAATATTCTGATTGGAAAAGTGACGGGCAAGTATGTTCATTTAAAATACAAGGTGCTTACACCATTGGACTTCGCATCAAAGAAGTTATTGGCAATACCAACGTCATCTACGAAAGCACCGAAGGTTCACCTTTCGCGTTCACACTCAACACGCATATTTCATCGAAAGAAGCAGGTTCTGAGGCTTACCTTTTGTGCGACGCGCAACTCAATCCTTTTTTAGAAATGATTGTAAAGGGGCCACTAAAAAATCTTTTTGATTATATGGCCGATCGCTGCTCTACGGCGATTTAATAAGCCAATAATTATTTATCTTTCCAGGTATTCCCGCCTGGTTTGCTACGCAACATCGCTTGAAGTTTGTCCAGGTCGAGGTTTAATCCTTCGCTTGGCAGGCGAGTATAATCATACATGACCTTGCCTTCTGCATCTACCATGAGTGCGAATGGCAATGACTTTAAGTTGAATATTTCCCTAATCTCAGGATTATTCCCAGCAAAGAGAAAGGTGAAATTTTGATCTCTATTTTCTTGAATATAACGCTTTAAATCGGCAATATCCTCATCCATATTGATCGCGACAAAACGAATATCACCTTTGTACTTTTCTTGCAGTTTATTCAACAATAACATCTCTTTTTTACAACCAGTGCACCAATCCGCAAAAAAGAAAAAGTAGGTGAATTGTCCGACATTCTCGTCAAACCTCCAACGATCCAGCTTCGGAGTAAATACCGTAAAATCAGGAACGGTATGTCCTGTTTTTCCTTTTGTAAACATCCAAATAACATCCGCCGCGATTGCTCTATACTCGATGGTATTCGCTCTTTCGGCCATCATTTCCATCGATTTACGAACTGCTCCTCTCGAAAACTGTTTGTTATTATATAAATCCTTTAAGCCTTTCAACACAGCTAATTCACCAACAGCAATAGACTGAAAAGCACTGTCCTTCTGAAGAATTTCAACCACTTTAAACGGATCCGTATCCGCATTGATAGCCTTTTGAATGGCCATTTGTGTGATGTTTTTTCGATTCTCCAAACAATGATCATAAAATGCATTGAAGAACTTCATGTATGCGGGATTATTCAACAAAACCTTTTGTGACATGAGATACTCTTCATAAAGTACCTTCGATGAAATGCCCGACATCAATTCTAGCTCAGCAATGGAATACCGCATAAAGTTCGCGAAATATGGATTTTTCAAGCCAAACGCGTATTTAGCGAGCATTTCCTCTCTAAATTTTTCTACCCAATTGATAAATTTTACACTGTCCGCTGCACCGCCAATCTTAGAATCCTCTTGTGATGAATTGGAGCCTAAATCGTTGCCTCTTCTTGTTGTAGACTTCTTTCTATAAGCCTCTGAGCCTCTGTACTTGTCAATTGCAAAGTCGTAAAAATGCTCATCTAGAAATGCGTACAAATCCTTGTTAAATGCAGGAATGAGGTTGTTCGAATCATCTTCAGCTAAATTAGAAAACTGCAAAACGACCAATGATCGATCTATTTTTTGAAAATCACTTTCGGAAGCGTTAGGGAAATAACTGATGGTATAACTCGAATTAGGTTGCGCATAAAAAACACCTTCCGCATTTCCAATTACCAGAAAAAATCTTGTGGTTTCATTGATGCCATTGAGAGTCATTTTAAATTTCCCCTCATTGTCGGTGGAAACCTTGTCCACTAAAATGCGCTTACCAGAAAGCTCATCAGATGTCTTGAATGCGTATATGTTTTTGTTAGGGTGGTTTTTCAATAAACCAGACACCCCCACTTGCGCAAGCAATTGAAAGGGTGCAAGAAAAGATAGCAAGACAACAAAAACGATTTTATTCATGCAGATTTATTTGTGTAGGTACAAACTGCGAAACGTCTCCTTTATTTTTAAATATCTCCCGAATTACCGTGCTGTGCACAGAAGCGTATTCTGGATCGGTGAAAACGAGGGTTGTTTCGAGATTGGGCATGAGCGCTTTGTTCATGTGCGCAATCGTGCGCTCGTATTCAAAATCCCCGCCATTTCTCAAACCTCTTAAGAGAAAAGTAGCACCTTGGTCTTTACAAAAATCTACTGTTAATCCTTCATACACAGCCACGCGCACATTGGGCAGATCAGCGAATGTCTGTTCAATCCATCTTTTTCGCTTTTCAAGCGGAAACATACTTTGCTTTGTGGAATTATGACCAATAGCTACAATCACCTCATCAAAGAGTTTTGCCCCTCTGCGAACAATGTTTTCATGTCCTCTGGTAATTGGATCGAAAGACCCAGGAAATACGGCTATTTTCTTCATTTTATTTTTTAATAAAAAAACTGAAGTTCACATTACCATACCGACGATGTTGATGAAATCCTTCTTGTGATGAAAAATCCATTTTATCGGGATGCTCTAATACAAATATACCATTTGCTTTTAACATATCCGAGTTCATTACCAAAGCGGGAAGTTTTAATAAGCCAGGCAAATCATACGGAGGGTCTGCGAAGACCAAGTCGAACTGTTCTTGATTTTTTTGTAAAAAGGAAAACACATCTGCCCTCACGACCTCGGCACCCGTAGCATCAAAGATTTCAAAATTCTTTTGAATAGATTTTACGTGAACAGGGCTCAACTCAATAGCAAGAATGGACTCGGCGCCGCGCGACCAACACTCAAGTGTCACAGCGCCGGTGCCTGCAAACAAATCAAGTACAGAGGCACCTTCAATTTCCATCATATGATTGAGAATATTGAATAAAGACTCTCTGGCAAAATCTGTCGTAGGCCTGCCCTTAAAATTCTTGGGAACCTCTATGCTTCTTCCTTTGTATTGGCCGCTGATTATGCGCATAGACAGTGGATAAGTGCCGCATACAATTGATGATCTGACAACGTGTGCGCAGACTTTAAATCGGCAGGACGTTCCCAAAACCTCACCTCATGGATATAATCAGATAAGAGCGCTTGTAATTCAGCAGTTGCAGATGCACCATATAATGTGATTTGCGCTGCCGACATGTGAATTCCTAGACGCATTGATGCGTTGGCGATATGATAAAGAACATCATCATTGCTTTGGATTCCGTAATGATTCGTCAACTTCATTTCACCGTCATGAAAAGCAGCGACGAGCATAAAACCCTTTTGCACGAGAATGTGAAAGTCATTGCTGACGGCCGAACGTCTTGAAGCCTCTTGCAAAAAGAAAGAAACGGAAGAATAATATTTTACGTTCGGAAAACGCGAAGCGAGCGCTTGCAATGCAAGTGGCAAATCATAAATGATGGCTACCTGCAAATCACTCAACTCCTGAACTTCGGTGCAGTCGGGATTGCGCCCCGTAGCAAAAGCAAGCAGCTCTTGTTCTTTTCCCTCAATGAGAAACCCCTGAGGAGTGAGTGTGAAATCTGGGTAATCAAAAGTGACGCTGACTTTTCGAAAGACTTTTTCTCCCCAATTCTTGAGAATAACGAAGTCGACCGATTTTTGCAGATCCCCCTGAGCTTGATCCTCTGCTTCAAAAAATTCAACCCATAATACTTCACCTGCATCGAAGTCGTAAACCAGAACCTGCACCATTTCATCATGAATGTGAATGGCCAAGTGAAGCGACGACGCCATCGCCAACAATTCCTTGGGCATCATTGCCTTAGCCGCTATGTCAGGATTGAATACGCTCATGGGAGTGCGAAACTACGAAAACCCGACGAGAAATAGCTCTTTTTGAGCACGCGTAAAGGCAGTATAAATCCACCGGTTCAGTTCCACGCCATACATTTCTTCAGTTACATAGCCTTGATCCACTAATACACAAGGCCATTGGCCGCCTTGTGATTTATGACAAGTGATGGCATAAGCAAACTTCACATGCAAGGCATTGTAGTAAGGATCTTCCTGAACGGCCTTCTTAATTTTCCCAATATTCTCGAGGTGTTCGTAGTCCTTAGCGATCAAATTACCAAGTTCGCGAATCTTCTCATAGGCCAGACCAGCGGACTCTTCCCATAGAGTATTGAGTAATAGTAATACTTCCATTTCTGGTAAATCAGGATAATCCAGTAATCGAACTACAACCTTACAAAATCGAAACTCACCGCGCTCTTCAAAGCTGCGCACCCGCTCAATAATGACAATATCCCCATTGGCAATGAATCCCGCCTTTGCTGCCGATTCATCATCCAACCAGAAATAATTATTTTTCAAAATCATCATGCGATCACCGGTGCTTATCTCGTCTTCATAAAAGAGAATGCGCTGACGCATATTTTGATTGTACATATTCGCCCGCTTATTGCTGCGGGTGATAATTATGGCGCCATCGCGACCATACCGGCTAATAGCCTCTTCCATTATGGGCTGAAGGTCGGATTCCACCTTGGTGACATCTTTAAAACCTTCATAAATCAATTGAGGATATTCCTTTGATTGTGCTGCTATGTAATCCCTCAGCCGCGTGGCATTCTCTAAAATTCCAGAACCCTCTTTTTGACGAATCACCTCATTGAGCTCAATTTCCGCAATATGTAATGAAAACTCATTTCGCAAATAATCCAACTTTAGTGCTGGACTTTGATCGCTGCCCACGGGAGGCAACTGTGCTCCATCACCGATAAGAACCAATCTACAGCCCTCGCCGGAATAGACATGCGATATCAAATCCTCCAACAAATCACCGCTTCCAATATCACCCTGAACCAAGCTAAAACGCTCGGTACCGATCATCGAAGCTTCATCCACAAAAAACACGGTATTCTCCAGTTCATTTTCCTTCAACTCAAACCACGAATGCCCCGAACGATCAGACTTTCGATAGTAGATTTGTTTGTGAATGGTGGAAGCTGGCATTCCTGAGTAGTTGCTCAGAACTTTTGCTGCCCGTCCTGTGGGGGCAAGGAGTACCACTCTTTTTCCTGATGATTCGAGCGTTTTGACCATCGCCGAAACGGTAGTCGTCTTTCCCGTACCCGCATAACCCTTTATAATGAGCCCACAGCGCGGCTTTTCGGAAAACATCATTCTGGTAAAAGCATAAAAAAGCCGCTTCTGACCATGAGTAGGCTCAAACGCAAAATTGCGTATCAAGCTCTCCTCAAACTCTTCTGCGGTTATCTGCTTTTTTGCCTTCGCCATGTTGCAAAGGTCGTGATTCGAAGCACTCGAAAATGATATAAGTTATGCGAACTTATTCAACGAATATTCAAGATTAAACATATAAATTCGGGTAGTCCGTGATGAAGTTGCGAACGCCCAAACCGAATAAACGTTCGGCCTCGGCCTTATCATTCACCGTCCAAGCAGACAATTCAAGACCCAATTCAAAGCACGCGTCAATTAAGTTTTCATCAATCAATTCATGTGCGCTGCCCCAGCCTTCGGGAACGAACTTTAAATCCTCGCAAACTTCTTCTACTTCTATTTCTTTTTTATCATTTAAATAAATGAGAGGTAAATCCACTTGAAGCGCATCTAGCGCCTTGAGAATACGAGCGTCGAAACTTTGAATCGCTATAGGCCATTCATGCGGAATACGATCCAAGGTCTGCATAAAAATCTCAGCATAGGACTCAGGGTCTGGATGATATTTATTGTCGCCCGATTTATGTGATTTAATTTCTATTGTTAATTGAGGGAAATTCTCTTCCCATTCTGTACCCAAAACTTTTACCACTTCCAAAAGAGAAAGCTTGTGAGATTTTACCTTCTTCTGATTCGGAAACTTAGGATAATCCAATTCTCCAAATGAATACGCCGCAATTTCGACAGCCTTCATTTTATAAAGATTAAGCGACTTCGCTTCCGACTCGGCTATGGCCGAACCATCTGGTTTTTTACAAAGCAAGTGATCCATGAATGGCTCATGTGATACGATGATTTTTTCATCATTGCTTACCACTACATCCAATTCAATCGCATCCACTCCAAGTTCGAATGCTTTGCGAAAGGCACTGAGTGAGTTTTCTGGAAATAAACCACGACAGCCTCTGTGACCTTGAAGAAAAATTTCCTGACGTTCCACGATATGAATTATTTTAAGTTTTGGTTTAAGAAAGCTTGTACCTCTCGAATTCCTCTAGGTTTCAAAACAATCTTTCCTGTAGAATCCAAGAGGAAAAATGCTGGTGTTTTCGTTACGCGATAATCTTTTGCAGCCTTGCTCTCCCATAGCTTCATTCCACACACATTTGGGAAAGAAAAACCTCTATCAGCTACTGCCGCTTCCCATGCGCCTTTCACATTATCCACACTCACACCCACGATTTCAAATCCTTTTGGTTTGAATAGATCATAACATTGCTTTACTTCTGGTGCTTCGCCTTTGCAATGCTCGCACCAACTGCTCCAAAACATCACCAATGTATATTTTTTAGAAGCTGCAATTTTCATCAAATCCACATTCTTTCCATCAATCCCCGTAAGTTGAATATTCGGAGGTGTATTGCCAACACTAATCTTTTGAATGCTTTCAGCCGTGCTCTTGATGATATTGCTCAAATCAGCATCTCCACAAGCATCACCATTCACATAATTGTCGATGATATAGGTGCAAATGTTTTCCATTCCACTTTCATAAAATCCAACGAGCATTTGATTGAGCATGAACTCTAGCACCACATCATCAGCCTTTGCCTTCTCAGCAACCGTTGCTACACAGTTGATAAATCCACTTTCAGTACCCTTGCTAAATCCGCGCATAAAATTCTGAATGCGGTCCGACATGATAGTACCATGAATCAAACTCTGATCGGTGAAGTCCACATTATCCCAATACTTAGCAATGTCTGTCTTAGTGGGTTCCTGCTTCCACGTTACAAGCTTCGCAAAATGAGTGTTCGGATAAGCGGCAATCATATCGGCTTGCAGCTTAGAAAGCTCCGCCTCTTTGGTTGTTATTTGTTTCTCATATTCACCCTTTAAAGATGATTTTGCCATCGCCACACGTGCGTCTTTGATTGCTTTAAGAATTGCAGTTTCTTTTGGCAAATAAGCAAACCAAGCTTCATTTTCTTTTGAGTTAATAGCATACGCTGATCCATCTACCCTGCCCGAACGAATGCCTATCTCTGAGGTCGGTTCAGCCGGATTCAGAATGATAGAAGCGAGGTTATTGTCAGCAAGGCCCAACATATAGATACCCTGAACGCGCTCCTTACTTCCAAAAGACCAGTTGCCACCATTCACAACTGCACTATCAATGAGCGTATTGGTTTTTCCATAGGTGGCCCAGAGATATACTTTCTTAGCATTTGGAAAAGCAATTGTTCCTTTCAACTCCACAGGACCTTTCTTGGCGCCCTTATTGGCCTCCGTCACGCCATTGGTATATGCAACGGAAGCAGTATTCGTTGATTTGTTGTCCGCTTTTTTTTCGGCGCTACCGCCGCAAGAAGAGAGTGCAATAAATGTGGTAAATAAAATAGTTGCTATTCCCATGTGGTTCATGTCGCTGTTTTATGTTGTGCAAACCTAATGAATTCAGCGACAGCGCGCCACACCATTTTTCATACCGAAATCTTAAAAATGGCTACTTTTGCCTCAAAATGGAAATACTTGTAATATTTATTCTCATTCTCATCAACGGGATATTCTCCATGAGTGAGATTGCGATTGTATCCTCTCGCAAAGCAAGGCTTGAAATAGCAGCCAAAAGAGGTGATAAAAGGGCACAAGCTGCTCTCGAAACGGCAAACGCTCCCAATCGTTTTCTATCAACGGTTCAAATCGGAATCACCCTCATCGGTATTTTGACAGGGGTATTTAGTGGTGAAAATATTACCAACGATATTCGCGGCTTTTTCGAAACGAAACCAGCTTTTGCGCCCTACGCTCAAACGCTAGCCGTACTTATTGTAGTAGTGAGCATTACCTTTTTCTCATTGGTTTTTGGAGAATTGGTTCCCAAGCGCATAGGACTCACCAATCCCGAAGGAATTGCCAAAGCGGTGGCCGTTCCAATGAAATGGCTCACAACAGTCACCTCACCATTCGTTTGGTTGCTGACCATCACATCTGATTTCCTTTTAAAAATTTTCAAAATAAAACCCTCAACAGATTCAAAAATTACGGAAGAAGAAATCAAAGCAATCATTCAAGAGGGAAAAGATGGCGGTGAAATAGAAGAGATTGAACAAGATATCGTAGAAAGAGTATTCACCCTCGGCGACAGAAATGTTTCATCGCTCATGACGCATCGCAATGACTTGGTGTACTTGCACCTTGGAATGTCACCAGACATCATCAAAACCACGATTGTGCAGGATTTGCATTCGTCTTATCCCGTGCTCGATGCAGAAGAAGACCAATTGCTGGGAATTGTAAGGCTCAAAGACCTATTCCATCAAATCAACATCAACGGCTTGAACTTGCAAGAAATAATTAAAGAACCGCAGTATTTACCGGAAAATCTTGGAGCCTATGATTCCTTGAAGATGTTCAAAACATCTGGTATTCACTGCGGTTTGATCATGGATGAATTCGGTCAATTGCAAGGGTTGGTAACCATGAATGACTTATTGGAAGCACTCGTGGGCGATGCCGCTGATTTTTATAAAGACGAATTTTCTTTTGTGGAAAGAGAAGACGGCTCTTGGCTCGTAGATGGTCAGTATCCTCTCGCAGATTTTTTATCGAAGTTTGACCTTGAAGACATGATTACAGAGATTCCCTACAACACCATCAGCGGGATCGTGATACATGAATTGAGAACCGTTCCGACAACTGGACAAAAAGTAAACTGGCTCAACTTTGAATTGGAAGTAGTGGACATGGACAAAGCGAGAATCGATAAGTTAATTGTAAAAAGATTAAATCAATGAATTCCCAAGAAGCCCTTCAATATTTCGAAATAGATGCCGACTATCAGCAAATGGAATTGCTAGATGTGATGGATGAAAGATTATTTCAAATTAAAAATGAAGTGCTTCAAAAAATTCAAGTCCCTTCTTTATTATCTAAAAGAAAAAAAGAATGTGATAAAATTCTCGAGGCCCTAGAAGCCTTGAATATGAAGGAAGACGTGGTGCTTCCTGATTTCCCAAAACCTGAACTTCCAAAAGAAAAAATAGCATTTTTGGAAAATTATGAGAGCCTTCTCGCTTCAACAAAACTTGTAATTTTCAATGCTAGAAATCCTCAGACACTTAGTCTTGCCATTGATTTTATCATAAATCTTCAGCACAACTACAATCATAATTTTGAAGAAGTTTTTGCTGAATATGGCAAATCAGATAACTCTAATATATCAGTGACTCACCACTTCGAGTCGGGTGTAGTTATTCGTGCGCTAAAAAATAATGAAGTGAACGACGAGATTCGTCAGCTCATTGCCGATGAGGGAGCGCGCATCAGCAAGCTGCTATCATTAGGATAAAGCTTTTTCATCAGCCACCACCAAAGGCGATAGCAAAGGTATCCAATCAAAAAGCCCATCATCCAGCCCATCAATACATCGGTGGGAAAATGTACGCCGAGATAAATCCTTGAATATCCGATGAGCAAAGGCCAAAAAAGTAAAAGACCGATGGCCCATTTTTTCTTTGGTTTTAGCCACAATAAAAACAATGTAACAACCCCTGCATAATTCGCCGCGTGCGACGAATAAAAACCAAACTTTCCTCCCTTGTAAAGATTGCCATTGGGCTCTAAGGAATAATGAAGAAGATCCTTGATAGTTGGATCATGAGAAGGGCGCAATCTTCCAACCCAATTTTTAAATAAGCCACTCGCCGTTTGATCATTGAGCGTGATGCAAAGGGCAATGAATACTACGATCCAAAAAAAATACTTTCCTGGAAATTTCTTATATAAGAGAAATAAAAGCAAAGCGTAGACTGGAATCCATGTCCACTTTTCACTGACATACCACATGATTTTATCTAAAAACGGAAATGCATCCGTATTTAGAAAAAGCATTAATTCATAATCAATGCTCATCGCGATAAATGTCTGCAATCTGAGCACTATAATTCTGCATGATATTCTTGCGCTTCAGTTTTAGTGTTGGTGTAATCTCTCCAGCATCAATCGTGAAGGCCTTTGGAAGAATTCTAAATGCCTTTATCTGCTCCCATTTTCCGAAGCGACTATTTCTCTTTTCGATTTCACCTTCTATCAACTTTTGCAAAGCATCGCTCTCAAGCATTTCTTTTTCAGAACTAAACTTAAGTCCTTTTCTTTCCGCCCAGAGCTTCGCTTGCGTCGGTTCTACCACCACCAAGGCAGCAGGGAAATTTCTATTTTCTCCGATCACGATGCACTGTTCGATATAGATAGATTCTTTCAATGCATTTTCAATAAGCTGCGGCGCCACATATTTTCCGCCACTAGTCTTAAACATCTCTTTCTTTCTATCCGTGATCACCAAGAAACCATTTCTGAATTCTCCGATATCACCCGTGTGGAACCACCCGTCTTTCAAGACTTCTGCCGTTAGTTCAGGATTCTTGTAATATCCCTGCATCACATTTGGTCCCTTGCAAAGAATCTCTCCGTCCTGTGCTATTTTCACCTCAACATTATTGATAGGTTTACCAACTGAACCCACCATATACATTCCTGATACGCGGGTCGAATTCACAGAAATTACAGGAGATGTTTCAGTAAGGCCATAACCTTCTTTGATGGTTATTCCTGCTGCGCTAAAGAATCTTGCAAGCCTCGGTTGAAGAGCTGCACTGCCGCTTGGAACAGCTTTAATTTCCGTCAGCCCCAGGGCCTCTTTTACCTTACTAAACACAAGCTTTCGCGCTATCTTCAATTGGAAATTATACCATCCGCCTTTATCAATATCCCATTGCAACGCAAGGCCTAGTGCCCATTGGAAGATTTTCTTCTTTGCTCCAGTATTCGCCATTCCTTTGGCAACAACACCGTCAAAGAATTTCTCTAGAAGACGAGGAACAGCACTAAACATGTGAGGTTTCACAAAATAAATGTCATCCTTCACGGTATCAATTCCGCTGAGATAAATGCTCACACCATTATTGATGTAGAGATAATGAAGCATTCTTTCATAAATATGACAACAAGGAAGAAAGCTGAGACAACGACAAGTTCCTTTTTCCAATTCAGGAAGACGGTCTTCACTATCTATTGCATTGCTGGCAATGTTGCGGTGCGTGAGCATCACACCTTTAGGCAAACCTGTGGTGCCAGACGTGTATATGATCGTGGCAAGATCATCGATCGAAACCGATGCCGCCAGCTCTTTAACCTTAGCGTGGTTGCCATTCTTACCCAACTCTACCACCTCATTCCAGTTGGCTACTCCGTACACCTCTTCAAAAGTATAAACCTTCTTTACAGTTGGGACGCGATCTAAAATGCGCTCAATTTTTTTATAAATATCCGCGTCACTAACAAATACAAACTTTGACTCCGAGTGATTGATGATGTAAGCGTAATCTTCCTCCGTCATGGTAGGATAAATCGGAATATCCATCGCGCCAATCTGCAAAATCGCATGATCGAGAATATTCCATTCCAAACGGTTGGTGGTGGTAATCAAGGCAATCTTGTCACCTTTTTCAACACCTAATTCCAAAAGCCCTGCGGATGCATTGTTCATCTTCTCGATGAACGTATTGGTAGATATCGTTTGCCATTCTCCTGCAAGACGAGAGGTCATGCAGTTTTGGAGAGGAAAATTCTTTTGTTGTTCGTAGATAAAATCAAATAAGCGCAAATAATTAGCCATATACAGGAATGATTTATGGGTCTAATATAGAAAACCTCATCATTCCACGCAAACGAACTTAATTCACCACCAACACCTTTGTACTTGACTCATTGCCCGATGCAGCGCGGATTACATAGATTCCAGACGATAAATTCGAAACATCCACAAAGCCATTTTCAGTAGTGAAATATTGTGAAATCACGATTTTACCCATTCCATCAATGACTTCGAGTCTCGAATTTTCTCTTAGACCCGTTATCTGAATCTGTTGTGACGCTGGATTTGGACCGAATGTCCATTCGGTTTTTGAATCGCTCATTTCGGTTACACTTACTTCACCACAAGCGGGGTCATAATCCTCACCTGGGCTGCCTTCCAAACAACCTGCAAACCAATTTTGCGGTGTGTTCATTCGTCCGGCGCTACTGAGCAATTCCATCGTTTTACCATTACCATTAGCCTCTTGCGGCCAAGGGAATCCAGAGCTATAAGCGGTTGACTTCAATAGCAATCCATTGTTATCATAAAGTCTGATGACATCATTATTTCCAAATGAAATCCCTTCAGCAATCACCACATTTTGTACACTGGGAAATCTTGTTTCAAACTGCTCTTCATTCGATGCAAAAACAAGATGGCCATTTGCGGAAATAACGGTGCCTTGTGGGATAACAAATACATTCAAATCATCTTCATCTCGGATGGTAAACCCACTCAAATCGATATCCGAAGAGCTGGTATTCTTCAATTCCCACCAGTCACCTGCATCTAAAGATAAGTTCGAACGGTAGTTTATTTCATTGATCAAAAGCGTTGAATCACAGATCTGATAGGCAACACCAGGGCTTCCCCATTCACATCCGGCAAACCAAGATGCGGGCGCATTTGGATTGTTCACGCCCACTTCTCTTTCCATAGAACGCCCATGACCATCCACGCCAATGGGCCATGGTTGTTCATCACTATATGCAAAACTAAATCTTAGTTGATTGTCACTATCAAATACATTTATCTCATCTGCATTATTACTAAGAGCAAATCCTGTGGATCCAATTACGTTATTCACCTCAGGGTATGCGGCTTCAAAACGAGTTAGATCTTCTGCAATCACAATACGTCCAGATGGCGGAATGATAGTTTGAACAGGAATCACAAAACGATTGAAATGTTCATTATCTTGAACCTCCCAACTGCTCACATTGAGTGAAAATTGATTTGAAGGATTCACAAGTTCTATCCAATCACCAGAGTTGATGGATGCATCAGCGTGATACATGAACTCTGCAACTTCAGGAACGATATTGCTGGGTGCTCCCGTAAAATGCGCTGTAAACGATTCGCTATTGAGCAATGAAAGTACAAAAGAACTCACAGGCATATTGTCGTCGAAAACACCATTCGCCTCAAAGTATTGGAAAGTATAGCCCGGATTTGCAATCGCTGAAATACGAATTGGAATGCCACGATAATACACACCCGCCCAAGGATATTGCGCTTCATCAGGCTCAATGGTGCTAATGTGTATGCGACCCGCGCCAGCAGGTTGAACGTCTAAAGTGATATCAATCTGACCATTCAGCCCAAAGTGATTTTGAACTTGGTTGCGAGCTCCAGGAATTCGTTGCTCATTCCAAGCAAGCATGGCTTCTAATCCATTATACCAAGAGCCGTAATCGCCGCCCCAACGCTGGTGATGTCTCTCAATAACAACGGCAATTTCATCTCTCATTTCATTACCAATTTCAACCATATTGGGTTGCTGCCACACAGTATTGATCAAATCAGCGTATCGATTGATAAAATAATTTCTGAATTCCGTGTTTTGTAAAAGTCGATTGCAAATGCGGTCCATCGCAAAGTCCTCATCACGTGCGCGAATGATGAAATCCACATTGGGATCTTCACCATAAAGACCCAATCCAAAATCAAGGTCCATGAGCATATATCTCCATTTTCCATTTTCACCTTGATAATGCCAAAACTTGGTATTATTTGTATACCCACAACTCCAGTCACAATTGGCATAATAAGTTTGAGTGATGATATAATCTGCGAAATTTTGTAAGTCTAAGTTTTCATTTGCCAACTCATAAAACTCTGCTGATGTTGGATCGGCATTAAGAATTTGATCATGCATCTGCCAAAACGTTTCATCGCTTCCTTCCTTCACATCAAAACCAAAATAAGTATCGGTTGCAAGGTCTATCATATCCGCATCTTTACCTCTATTGGTCTCGCACCAATTTTCATCCATCACCTCTCTGATTTCGTAGTGTCCCCAATACTCTCCGTTCAGAAAGAGCACAGCAGTAGAGGCACCCATATGGTCGTTGTAGGTATCCTTCACCACACGTTGCATGAATGCATCGCGCATCCGTCCGCCAAAGGCATCATTCCCTGCATTTCTTAGGTTAAAATTTTTGAACCTAGTGATTTCGGGCTTATTAGGAATCAATGGATAATTCACCTCATTCAAACCATACTCATCTCTGAATCGAATTCTGAATGACTTTTGATCTTGAGCACGCGACCAGCCACCATGAATGGCCAATCCCATTTCTCCTTCGAATTGCAATTCTTCACCATCAAAAAACTCAATGTATGATTGACGCTCCCAATCTTCCCACCAATTCGAACCAAAGAAAGGATACCATGGCTCATAATCGGGAGGACCTAGCACATAGATACCAATATTCTCATCCCAAAGATTTTCATCATTGGTTGAAATAGAAATAAACTTCGTTCCGATTCCTGCTTCGTTGATGAGGTATGTATTTTTCTCCACTTGAGATGGCAGATTACCAATGGTGCTGAATGCTCTAACGCTTAGCACCGTTGTAATGTCAAACTGCAAAGGAGCTACATAAACAGGGCTACTTCCATTTGGAACACTGCCGTCTGTGGTGTAGCGAATAATCGAACTAGAAGATTGGGGCGTCACCACCACATTAACGGTACCCGAATAAATACCAGCACTCAAACTCACCAAAGGTTTCGGCTCGTATGCGCCGGCGCATTCTCCAATATTCTCAGCATCAGGTGTGGGAGTGGCTGTATAACACCATGTATTACCACTCCGCATCATACTTTCATCTACTCCTGTTTGTGTAATAGGGAAACTATCGAAGACCACTCCTTCTTCGTTGTAGAAGTACAAAGTCTCTCCATTAGAAAGTTTGAAGTTCGTATGAAACTCATTGTTGACAACCAACCCAAATTCCTCTGGAGCTTCGGGAAATTCGATTTCAGAATTATTTTTTCCAAAAATCAAAACGGGGACGCATGACAAATCACTGCTACCTTCTGTCACATTATGAACCTCGATAGCTAATACATTCTCTCCTTCCACCAATAGTTCTTGAATCTGAGGTGTATCTAGAAAAGTTAGTTCAAAATCTCCACCTTGATACACTTGAGCTTCGCGCTCACCATTGGCAAATTGGTTCCAGTCCACCGCGCTTCCGGGCTCTCCGATATTAGCTCTTGCGATTTCTACTCCATTGAGATATGCTACATACGAATCATCATAATCCATTAAAAAAAGCGCTTGAACCACATGCTCCACCTCCTCGAGTTCGAAAGTTCGACGCACGTATACAGAAATCGTTTGAGAAATTTCAGTCCCATCATCTCCATCACCGTAGCCAATTCCGCCGGGACCACTTGACCACGCGTTGTCATTAAAACCAGGAGATTTCCACCCGTTGCCGATATTGGAAGTCGGAGTGAAATAATTCCATTCATCCCAAGGAAAGGCTGGTACCTCGTAATGGTCTAATGTTGCGTTTCGGTTTTTTCCTGAAGCCCAAATGAGCATGTGTTCACCGGGTTCCAAAGACCCCGATTGAAAGGTCCACTGTTGTGGCAATTCTGGATTATCAGAAAATCCAAATCCCGACAAGTCGATGGTTTCGTTGCCAGTATTGGTGATTTCAAACCAATCTTCAAAGTCACCGTCCGCATCTGTGATGAGATTGAGATTGCCGTGGCATATTTCATTCAATTGAAGCTGCGCGGCGATCTGCGAAGAAAAAGAGATACTAATTGTAAAAAATACAATAAGTCGGAGGAATTGACTCATAGAGCTTTGCGGGTTTGTCCAAATATATGTTACGCAGAGGTTAACACTTTAGTTGCATTCAACTTTTTTTATCTGACTATTGTTAACCTATTTTTGGCCCTTCAAAAATATTTCAATGAAAAATATTTCAGTCATTGGTGCAGGTACCATGGGAAATGGCATCGCCCACGTTTTCGCTCAATATGGTTTTAAAGTGCAACTTATTGATGTGAAACAAGAGTCGCTCGACAAAGCGATCGCTACCATCTCCAAAAATCTCGACCGTCAAGTGAGCAAAGGAACGCTTACCGAAGAAGGCAAGGCTTCCACACTAGCCAATTTAAACCCCACTACCGACCTCGCAAGCGGAGTATCGCAAGCGGACTTAGTGGTAGAAGCTGCTACAGAAAACGTCGATTTAAAATTAAAGATATTCCGTGACATGGACGCTGCGGCTCCCGCCCATTGCATCCTTGCCACCAATACTTCCTCCATTTCCATCACGAAAATTGCGGCCGTTACAGGTCGTCCTGACAAAGTAATCGGCATGCACTTTATGAATCCCGTGCCCGTGATGAAGTTGGTGGAAGTGATCAGAGGCTACAGCACCAGCGATGAAGTGACGCAGCGCATTTTTGAAATGAGCAAGTCATTGGAAAAAGTGCCCGTTGAAGTCAATGATTACCCTGGATTTGTGGCCAATCGCATCTTGATGCCCATGATCAACGAAGCCATCTATACGCTATTTGAAGGCGTAGCTGGAGTAGAAGAAATAGATACGGTGATGAAACTCGGTATGGGCCACCCCATGGGCCCTTTGCGCCTCGCAGATTTCATCGGCCTCGACGTATGCCTCGCCATTTTGCGCGTTATGCACGACGGTTTCGGCAATCCGAAATACGCACCCTGTCCGCTTTTGGTAAACATGGTGATGGCCGGCAAATTGGGTGATAAATCAGGCGAAGGGTTTTACATTTTGAATAAAGAAACCAAGGAGCTTAAAGTTTCATCGACTTTTTTGAGGTAATAGCCCCCTCTTTTTCAGCGAGATAGAAATTAATTTTTATCTAACATGAAAAAAATTTGCAAAGCCGAAATACGATACTATCTTTGCGCCCGCTTTCAACGAAAGGGAGCTTAGCTCAGCTGGTTCAGAGCATCCCGACTTTCAGTCGGGAGGGTTACAGGACGAAAGAGCACAAAAGGGAGCTTAGCTCAGCTGGTTCAGAGCATCTGCCTTACAAGCAGAGGGTCACTGGTTCGAACCCAGTAGCTCCCACTACATTTAGGAAGACCGTCTCAATGAGACGGTCTTTTTTATTTTAAAACGCTCGTGTATTACACTTATATCCTATTCTCCAAATCCCTTAACAAATACTACATAGGCCACACTGGTGATGAACTTTCCCAGCGCTTGCGCAAGCACAATTCCAACCACAAAGGATTCACGGGTGGTTTGGCAGATTGGGGCGTTGTCTATCAGGAAATGTTTCACAGTAAAACCGAGGCCTTTGCTAGAGAACGGCAAATCAAATCTTGGAAATCGAGAAGACTTTTGGAAAAACTAATAGTTTCGAAAGCTTAGCTCCGCTGGTTCAGAGCATCCCGACTTTCAGTCGGGAGACTTCCTTCTTAAATATCTTTGTGTTCAAATACTCGATATGAAATTAAAGTTATTCAAGAAAAACTATCCCTATCTTTTTTGGATGACTATCATCGGCGTATTGCATGCCTTTGTTTATAAATTATTGCTTATTGAGATACCTGAACTCAGTTGGTTTCAAAAAGCAAGTGAACTCGGTGATGTATTCTATAACCTACAATTAGGATTCTTGGCTAGCATAATCTTCTTTTACCTCGTTGTCTTTCTCAAAGAAATTCGACAAAAGGAAATGGTAAGCAAAAAAGTAGAATATCATAGTTCTCTTATTATTGCTGAAGGACTTTCTTTATTCTTCAATTTCACAAATGGCCAAAAAGGTTTAACATTCCCGCCAAGTCTGCAGTACTGTGAACAACAGTGTTTAACTCATGACTCAAGAATAACCCTAACTATCAATAGCAAAGGAAGATCTTCTTGGTATTCATTGGTTAAGAGTACATATGATGCAATAAGCTTTGATATTACCAACTTGAATGATTTACCCATGACGTTGGTATACTTTCAAAATGATCAATTGATTGGCATTATTACTAAATTAAAGGACGCTGGCCTATTCTCTTACTTCAATCGAAGGGTTCATTGGGTTTGGAACGAGCCTCAGCCAAATGAAGTATCTGACATCAGTCATTTGAAAACACATCTTTTCGATTTTTTTCAAATTATTTCTGAGTTAATCGAACTTCATGAAGCTGAGTTTGGGAAAGAGTCACTGTCAAGTTTGAAAAAAAGATACTTATTAGAGGATGAGTGTTGAATCTACATTGCTTCTTTCAATTGATGCATTTCCTAGACATAGAGTTAGAACGCAAGGTTGCTGTCAACCAATTAGCATTCATGAACAACATACCAATAGCGATCAAACTATTAACGATGCAATAATTGCTGCACTTAGAAAATGTAAGTTTTGTATTGCCGATTTCTCCTATCACAGCAATGGAGTTTATTTTGAAAGCGGTTTTGCCTTGGGCCAAGGCAAACAAGTGATTTATACTTGTAGCAAAGAAGAGTTCGCAAATGCCCATTTCGATATAAGGCCGTTACAGCATATAATCTACGAAAACCCTGAACAGCTTAGAAGTTCACTTGTTAATAAGATAGAGGCGTGGATAAAGTAAATGTTAAATCATATTTTCCTCTAATAAAGTATCCCTAAGTTTGTTACTCCTACACTTAACTAGACTTCAATGACCGATTTAATTACGAAATATCAAATACACCCCAATCTAGGTGAAGGCGTCTATCTTAGTAGGGACATTGCCAAAATTCTTAATCTTAAACCGAGTCTCGTAAGAAGATGGATCGTTGGGTATTGGTCAGGAGACTTAGATAACCGTTATTCATACACATTTGGCGATGGGGCTGAAAAAGCGATCAACTTTTTAAGTCTTATCGAATTCTATACGTTTTTCAAATTGCGCGAAAGTGGAATTTCCGTTGATACCCTTCGCAAATTCCATCTTAAACTATCTCAACAATACAATACGCCATATCCATTCGCTACATCGAGAAACTACTTTACAGAGAAGAAGAATGCGAAAACATTCCTCTATTATGACCACTTAGACACTTTAATTCGTTTTGATGATAAGCACCAATTTAAATTAGATTTCTTTAAAGAGTTCTTAGACCAAGTGGAATTTGATGACAACAATTTGGCAATTCGATTTTATCCATTGAAAAACTCAAAGAATATTGTTGTAGACCCTAAGCACCAGCTTGGACAACCAACGATTACGGGAACCAACCTGAAAACTCAGACTATTTACAATATGTCAAAGGCCGGTGAACCTATTGAAAATATCAGTTTATTGTACAATGTGTCAATTAATGAAATTAATGACGCTATTGCATATCATAAAATGGCCTGCTAATGCATTTCATTTTCGATGCCAATTTGCCACCAAAGCTAGCCGAAGCTCTTTTCATTCTGGATAAGGGCGATAAAGGCTCTAAAGTGCAAGGAATCGAGCATGCGGATATTCTCCTAAAAACAGGGGCCACTGATGAAGAAATTATTCGTGAAGCAAGCAAACGCAATTCTATCATCATATCTCAAGATGATGATTTTAAACGAATCAAGAGCAATGCGAAACTTCTGAAAGAAATGGGGGTTGGCTTTATCATGTTTAAACCACCTAAGCGAGGCGCTCGATATTGGGAAATGGTCGAAGCATTTGTTAAAGGCTGGCCAAACATCAAAGCTAAGTTGGACAGCAAAACCCCTCCTTTCATTTTGCAGATGAATATCAAAGCGGAGCTAAGTGAAATCCCACTATTGTAAAAAAACAATATTCATTTTATCGTTCAAAAGATTGGCTGTAAAATAGGATATAACTCCCTGAACGTTCTCATCGCTTTTCATTTTATTACCCCAAAAATAATCAATTCCCCCCATTTCCTATTTCCCTATTTTCCTATCTTCCTATTTCCCTATCTTCCTATTTCCCCACTCCTACCCCTACTCCTCCCCCCTTTCCCCTCAACCCAAAACCCAATTCAAAATCTTCGCGATGTTTCGAGCATCATCAACACCACGATGATGGGTGCCTTCTAACTCAAAACCCAATTGACGCAAGGCTCCAGACATGCCAACTTCTTTGCTCATTCGACTCTTCAAAGAGAAAAGTGTTTTTACATTGATGTGTTTATTGCTAAAGGGATATGGAATTTTCAGTCTACTGCATTGGTTCACAAACATAGTGTGATCATAAGCCCCGTAACTCGCCCAAACACGGTTTTTGGATAAATAATCCGTTTCCAATTTGGTGCATGCCTCGGCGAACGAAATACCATTTTCAACCATATCTGGTGTTATCGTGGTCAGTTGCGTACAAAAATCACTCACCGTCGAATCTTGTGGTCTTATGAGTATCCCTTCATTTTGCTCAATAGCCCCCGAATGAAGATCTAGTGTGCAAATCCCAATTTCTATGATCTCGCTGATTTGACCTGCAGGCGTTCCTCCATCCCAACAAGTACTCTCCACATCCACGATTACGATTTTATCAAATTTATGCATTGTTTAAACGATTATATTTTCTGGAATTTTTGGTTCCGCATGTTGGTAGTATTCATTGCCTTCGCACGTGAATAATACATCATCTCGAACGCCAATATCCTGTGGTTTAAAGTATCCATTTTTATTTAATTCACGCCTTTTTATGAACGTTACATATAACAAAATTCTATTTAAAGCGGGGTCTTGAAATTCAACTCCCTAAACGTTCTCATCGCTTTTCATTTTATTACCCCAAAAATAATCAAATCTCCCAATTTCCTATTCCCTATTTCCCTAGTTCCCTATTTTCCTATTTCCCTATCTCCCTATTTCCCTTCTCCTACCCCTTCTCCTCCCCCTTCTCCTACCCCTACCCCTACTCCTACTCCCGTTTTTCATAAAACACAACAACAGTCTTTTTTTTTATAGAATCTTCATCTTACTTTCGCGCCCGCCCCGAAAAGGCACGACATTCAATTTTGATATACCTATGAAAGTAACACTCGAAAAAATCCTCTCTGTTTCAGGAAAGCCTGGCATCTATCAGTTGATCGCAGGAGGAAAGAGCATCATCATCGCCGAATCACTCGTAGATGGAAAGCGTATGCCCATCCACCCAAGTCAGCGTGTAAGCTCGCTTTCAGACATCAGCATCTTCACCATCGAAGAAGATGTGCCTTTGAAAGATGTTTTCGAAAAAATGAAAGAACACTACAAAGGAGCCGCAGCACCCGACCACAAAAGCGAAGGAAAAACATTGAGAACTGAAATGGAAAAGTTCCTTCCTACTTATGACGCGGAGCGCGTGTACGACAGCGACATCAAAAAACTCTTTCAGTGGTACAACATCCTTCAAGCAAAGGATATGTTGGAATTTGAAGAGGCACAAGAAGAATCTACCGAAGAAAACTAAGCATACATGGGAATTTCACTCTGAAATTCCCATTTGTTTTTTTGCAAATCATACTTTGCACAATACAATACTTTGCCATTGGTAAGTACGAGTATC
>JBKCOM010000186.1:0-8478 GCA_046309775.1 Flavobacteriales bacterium | reverse complement strand
TGCTCCTCAGCAGAGCCTTTCTCCGCTTATCTTAGCAGCATTAAAGAAATACCTATCGCTTTATATTAACAATAAAGCTTTTCAACAAAATAAGGGACAAGGGTAGGTGTCCTGTCAAGCTATATTATGAGGTAGCACTTTCCCTCGTTCCCTTGTTCCCTTGTTCCTTTCCCCCTTGTTCCCTTGTTCCTTTCCCCCTTGTTCCCTTGTTCCTTGTTCCTTACTTCGACAGATAAAGATTTCTTTCGTTGTATATCTGTCTAAAGAACGGGTCGCGGAGGTCTTTGATGAAGCGGATGGCTTCGCCGGTGCTCTTCATCTCTGGGCCTAACTCTTTATTTACTTCTGGGAATTTCTCATAACTAAACACGGGAATTTTAATCGCATATCCATTGCGCTTGGGATCGAAATTGAAATCTTTTACTTTCTTTTCTCCCAACATCACTTTGGTTGCATAATTCACATACGGTTCGTCATAGGCTTTCGCGATGAATGGAACGGTGCGGCTGGCGCGTGGATTGGCTTCTATGATGTAAACGGTGTCGTTTTTGATCGCAAATTGAATATTAATCAATCCAACGGTACCCAAGGCGACCGCGATGGCTTTGGTATGTTCTTCAATCTGTGTCAATACAAAATCGCCGAGGTTGAAAGGGGGCAATACGGCATACGAATCTCCACTGTGAATTCCCGCGGGTTCGATGTGCTGCATGATGCCGATGATGTAAACATCTTTTCCATCACAAATCGCATCGGCTTCAGCTTCAATAGCGCCTTCTAGGAAGTGATCGAGCAAGATTTGATTGTCGGGCATGTCGCGGAGAATATTCACCACGTGTTGCTCCAACTCATGTTCGTTGATCACAATCTTCATCTTTTGTCCGCCCAATACATAGCTCGGACGCACCAATAATGGGAACCCTAAATCGCGTGATAATTCTATCGCTTGTTCGGCGCTTTCTACCACTCCAAACTTTGGATAGGGGATATTCATATCCTTTAGGAGATTGGAGAATCGACCGCGATCTTCGGCGAGATCGAGGCTGTCATAACTGGTGCCGATGATTTTAATTCCAAACTTCTGCAATTTGGCAGCAAGCTTTAATGCTGTTTGCCCACCAAGCTGTACGATGACTCCTTCAGGCTTTTCGTGCTTGATGATGTCGTAGATATGCTCCCAGAATACAGGTTCAAAATAGAGCTTATCAGCAGTATCGAAGTCGGTAGAAACGGTTTCTGGATTGCAATTGATCATGATGGTTTCATAGCCGCATTCTTTTGCTGCCAATACACCATGCACGCAACTGTAATCGAATTCAATCCCCTGTCCGATACGATTAGGACCGCTTCCAAGAACAACGATTTTCTTTTTATCAGAAACTACACTTTCATTTTCGAATTCAAAAGTGCTGTAGTAGTAAGGAGTTTTTGCTTCAAACTCAGCTGCGCAGGTATCTACAAGTTTATACACGCGATTGATGCCAAGTTCTGTGCGTTTTGCGTTCACTTCGCTTTCGAGACAGCGCAAGAGATGCGCGATTTGTCTGTCTGCATAACCCTTTTGTTTTGCTTCAAAGAATAAATCTTTGGGCAAGGTTTCGAGGTTGAACTTCTCAATTTTTCTTTCAAGTTGAATGAGTTCTTCGATTTGTTTCAAAAACCAAAAGTCGATGCGTGTCTTCTCTTGAATAGTTTTGAATGGAATGCCAAGTTTGATGGCGTCGTAGATATGGAAGAGTCGGTTCCAACTCGGGTGTTCGAGTGATTTGAGAATCTGGTCTTGATCGCGCAATTCTTTGCCGTCTGCACCTAGTCCGTTGCGATTGATTTCGAGCGATTGACAAGCCTTTTGCAGCGCTTCTTGAAAGCTGCGACCGATTCCCATTACTTCGCCCACGGATTTCATTTGCAATCCGATTTCGCGGTTGCTGCCGGGGAATTTGTCGAAGTTCCAGCGAGGTATTTTTACAATCACATAATCCAAGGTTGGTTCGAAGAACGCAGAAGTGGATTTTGTGATTTGATTTTGCAGTTCGTCGAGGTTGTAACCGATGGCGAGTTTAGATGCAATCTTTGCAATCGGATATCCTGTAGCCTTAGAGGCAAGGGCAGATGAACGTGATACGCGCGGATTGATCTCAATTGCGATGATGTCTTCTTTTTCATCTGGACTTACTGCGAATTGTACGTTGCAACCGCCTGCGAAATTTCCGATGGCACGCATCATTTTGATGGCCATGTCGCGCATGCGTTGGTAGGTAGTATCGCTGAGCGTCATAGCAGGCGCCACGGTGATAGAGTCTCCTGTGTGAATGCCGATAGGGTCAAAGTTCTCGATGCTACAGATAATGGTGACGTTGTCATTTTTATCGCGGAGTAGTTCGAGCTCGAATTCCTTCCAGCCCATCAATGCCTTATCAATCATCACTTCGTGAATGGGAGAGAGGTGAAGGCCTCGGGTGAGGAGGCGGTCGAAATCGCCTTGATTATACACGAGTGCTGCGCCGCTACCACCGAGGGTGTATGAAGGGCGGATACAGAGCGGGAAACCGAATTTTTGAGCTATTTCTTTTCCTTCTAGGAAACTCTTCGCAGTAAGCTGCGGCGCCATCGGAACGTCGATGCGCCCCATGAGTTCGCGGAATGCTTCACGATTCTCTGTGATTTCGATGGCTTGAATGTCCACACCAACCATGCGTACGCCATATTCTTCCCAGAGCCCCATTTCTTGACACTGAATGGCGAGGTTGAGCGCCGTTTGCCCGCCCATGGTAGGTAATACCGCGTCGATGTTATGGTTTTGAAGTATCTTCTCGATGGAAGCTGGTTCGAGAGGGAGAAGGTAGATGTTGTCGGCTACTACCTTGTCGGTCATGATGGTAGCGGGATTGCTATTGATGAGGGTTACCTCTATACCTTCTTCTCTGAGGGATCGGGCGGCTTGAGAGCCGGAGTAATCAAATTCACATGCTTGTCCGATTACAATTGGTCCTGAACCGATGATGAGGACCGAGCGAATACTTTTATCTCTTGGCATTTTTTTTTTATCCGCCGGGAATAGTAGGTTTTTACTATCCGGCAGAGCATAAAAACTCTGAAATCGGCCGCGAAAATAGGAAATAAAGGACGAGAGTCAAAAGTAGAGTTGTGAACGGATGTTGAAAACGACATTTCTCCGTCCGACTTGGCCTATTGAATGGGTAAGGTCATCTCCTCACCAAATTCAATTCATAGGCCTTGTTTACCAAGCCTGCGAGGTTTTTTACGCCGAGTTTGGTGTATAAATTCGTTTTGTGGATTTCCACAGTTTTCTCAGATATAAATAATGCTGCCGCTATCTCTTTATTGGTGCGTTCTTTCACTGCCTCTTGCAGCACTTCCAATTCGCGTTTGGTGAGGCGAACGGATTTCCAATCTTGCTCATACTTGCTGAGTTTCTTTTTGATTTCGGCACTTGTGAAAATTTCTCCCGCTGCTACTGTTTTTAGAGCTTCCACAAGTTCTTCAAGGTTTTCAGACTTGGAGACGAATGCTCGTACTCCTCTATCCAAAAGGGTTTTTACGAGATTTGGGTTGTCATCGGTAGAAATAGCAATCACGGGTATTTGAAACTTCTCGATAACATCCGAAATAAAATCACGCGCATCTTTTTCACCAAAATAAACATCTTGAATGAGCAAGTCATGTTTTCTTTCTGCAAGCACAAATAGCAAATCTCGGTAGTCGGATGCAAAATCAATATGAATGGTTCCATCGAATTGTTTGACGAAACTCTCCACGCCTAGGCGGACAATAGGATGGTCGTCAGCGATGATTATATTTTTGAATTGCATTTTATTTTTTAAAAATCAAGTTATACGTTGTTCCGCTATTCACCGCTGTCTCACCATGCATTTCTTCTATCATCCCGGTGGCAGCCCATTGTGATTTTATTTTAATGATAATATGCTCCAGTGTCTCGTTGTTCATCCCGACTCCGTTATCTTCAATGGATAGACGTATGTCTTTTTCTATGAAAAGCTGAACGTCGATATCTGCGGCCTGGGCGTGCTTGAGGGCGTTTTGTATCAACTCCTGTGCGCAACGATAGATGACTTGCGATAGAGGGGTGGATAATTTTTCTTCTGAATTGCTATAGAAATGAATAGAACATTGCGGTGAGGAGTTTTCGATGGTGAAAATTTTGAGCGCTTCGGCGAGACCGAATTGTTCTACTTTAAAGGGAGACAAATTATGTGAGATGCGTCTAACTTCTTGATGTATGCTGGTCAAACTCTCTAGCCACGCTGACTCCATATTTTTTTCTTGACCTTTAATTTTTAATCCTAATAGTTCTGAAGCGATACCGTCGTGTAACTCACGACTGAGGCGGAGCCTTTCGTTTTGTTCGCCCACCAAACTGGCTTTCATCACTTCATTTTCCTTTTCTTTTTCTATTCTTAAAAGTGCTTGTTTTCTGTTTTTGATAAATAAATAAACAATCACTATAACCACCACAAACCCTAATGAAAGCAGGATTATTAAAAATCTTCCTCGCTGAATGACTGCTTCGTCTTCGAGGAGTTTTATTTTATTTTCAGAAATTTCTTTGTCTTTTTTCTCCGATTCATATTGAATCAATAAATCGTGGATGATGCTTTTATTTTCTTTAGAGGAAATTTCTTCTTTCAATTGATATGCCGTCGTCAGATGCGATAGAGCGTTGGCGTTATCATTTAGAGCCTTATAAGCTTTCGATAAATTTTTGTGAATCGATAGTTGGATGTTTTCATTTTGTGTCAACTGCGATAATTCAAGGGCAGCGGTTCCATACTCTATGGCTTCGCGGTATTTGCCTGATTTTTCGGAAACATTGAGCAAAGCAGTTTTATTGATCAATGCGTAGGGAATGATTTTATACGTCTCACAAATGGCCAAAGATTTTTTGTAGTAAGTTTCTGCCTTTGCCAATGAATCTTCACTCACAGCGATGTCACCGAGTGCATAGAGGCTGAGGACATAGGGTAAAATATTGGGAGTGTTTTCGCTCAGTGATAGTGCTTTTTCTGCATGTTTCAAAGCCTCTTCCTTTTTACCAATAAATGCTTCAGATATGGCGAGAACGCTCATGATGGAAGCGTAGTACGGGTCATTTGGGAAGTGCTGAATGATATCAAACGAAGCACGTGAATGTTTGTAGGCAGTGGAGTAGTCGGTAAGTGAAAAGAAGATATTCGCAATGTTGTTATTGATATAGGCTATGTTGAGGCTGTCTTGATTGGATTCGAAAATGGCCAAGGCTTTTTTGAAGGATTCGACGGCCTCCGTATTGTTTCGTTGGTAACTGAAGACATGTCCTTGAACGTTGTAAAATTTCGCCTTATTCTTAGAAGAAAATTTTTCATTGAGTTGAATGCCTTGTTTTGCAAGTGCCATAGCGCCTTCAAAATTTCCTCTCTTTAAATTGAAAGTGGCTTTTTGAAGGAGGTATAGATCGGCACTATGATAAGAATTGGCCGAGTTTCGCACCAAAGCAAGCGCTGAGTCGATGTGTACATCTGGAGTTGGAGAAGTAAGCGCGCGCTTAAAAATCTCCACGATTTTGAGTGAGTCTTCTGTGAAGGATACAAGATTTTTTTCAGTGTTTGCCTTATTTCCACCACAACCATAGGTCGCAGCAAGCAGGAGAAAAGGCAGCACGAAAACATAAACACGGTTTTTCATACTGCAAAGAAAGGCAATTAGGGGAGTGCAATATGGAATTTGGAATTTGGAGTTTGGAAATTGGAATTTGGAGTTTGGAAATTGGAGTTTGGAATTTGGAATTCGGAATTCCCCGTCCTTGGCCTACCCATGAATGGGCAGGCTGTTAAAAATAATTCTGATTTCCCTTGTCCTCGGCCTGCCCATGAATGGGCAGGCTGATAAAAATAATTCTGATTTCTCTTGTTTCCCTTGTTCTTTTTGCCCTTGTTCTTTTCGTCCTTGTTCCCCATTCGAACTAGCGGCTTTAGCCTTTTGAAGCACATTTTGACTCACTGCATTAAATCGGTTATTTTTGGTCTGATAGTTTTAGGAAATATATCAGCAACTCAAATTACCATTACTTTTATCCCAATGTGCTTAAATCAATTTACTAATCTTCTATTGGCATTGCTCTTAGTGGCTCTGTTTTCTGGTTGCTGTTCGTTGCCAATGGTTGATTGTGGGCCGAAAATAGCCTCAGTGAAAGTACAACCAGAAAAGCTGGAAATAGCCTGTGGTGATGACCTCAAGGTCATTTCACTCAATGCTTGGAACTACTTATTGAAAAGTGGCGAAAATGTGGTTTATTTGGATGTTAGTACTCACAGTAATGACCTCAATCAATATGACTTTAAACTATACTTTCTTTATCAGAATGACACTACCTTTTTAAAACCTTCTGTAGAAGATTATGACGGAAAGGAACCGGTTTTACGCTATGAAGTGTCCAGAGGCGGAGTCTTTATGAAAAATTTACTTCACATAGAAGCTTGGCCGAATAAAGCAGGTTGTCTATTAAACAGAAGCAACATAAAATTATTAGTTGATAGCTTATAGCCATCAAGTATATCGGAATCTCGAAAGCAAATTATCAGTAACGAAATCGTGACTAATTATCTTTCTTCTATTTACTTTGTTTGCCGCCTGTGATGCCCAGTCTAGAAGCTTTGGAGGAGTTCTTTACCAATAATCGCAGGGGAATGTCTAAAAGGACTGAGAGAGTGGTCTTTAAATAAATCCCTAATTTTGTTTTCAATATACTTTATGAAGGCGATGAGAAAACTATTGTTCTTTTTATTATTCCTTCCCTTTTTACAAGGCTGTATTTGTTGTTTCATTCCGGCTTTAAGGAAAAGAAATGTTGGTTTTTCAAGTTACCCGAATCTCAAAGGGGACCAACCGATTTGATAAAACCGGGAATCTATTACAGAATGATAAGGGATACAGACGGAGAAATTTGTAATTACGATTTCATGTATATTTTCGATGATCATTCAACTTACAATAGAATTGAAGGTGACTCTTTTTGTCCCCCAATTCGGTATGGGGATATGCGCATGTATAATCACCCAATCAACGCAGACACCATGATATCGCGAGAGGTGAAGATACTTGCTTTAATTGATAGCATGGCGTCGGAGTTTCATATGCATGAGGAGGACTACATGAGTGAAGGAAATTGGCGTTTAATAGGCGACACACTTGAGGTAAGAGAATTTGGACGGAGGAGTGGTACATGCATAGATCGCGTCTATTCTATGAAGTACCTCATCCTAAATGACAGTACAATACAGGCGCTTTCTTTGTCTAATACAAAGGTGGATACTGATAAGGCGAACAAGGTAACTATCGCTCATCATCGGGAATTTCCCAAATTAATTAATCCACCAAAAAACAATAGAAAATACTGGGATTAATAATTCGAAATTCGCAATTCTGAATTCCGAATTCCGAATTCTGAATTATTCTCGTTCTCGTTCTCGTTCCCGTTCTCGTTCCGTTCACCTCACAATCCCTCTATTGATCTCGCGGAACTCCCCATTGTCGGTGGGGGTGATTTGGGCGACGAGGGAGGCGCGGTCTTGGTCTTTATCGTGAATGAGCTCATACATCTCGCTTCCCGTGAGGATAGGCAGGGGATTGTTTTCGCTGTGATAGGGTGCGAGCCAATAAGCGCGTGGCAATATGACCCACTGCGGTGTATCTCCTTTGAATATGGCCAAGTCATTGCGATGGACGTACCATCCAGAATTGTGTCGCTTGAATGCGAGGTGTGGTGCTGGATAGGCGCCGAGTTGATTGTATGGGAAAAAAAGATAGCCTTTTAATAAAACGGCACTAGGCATTCGCTTGAGTCCATAGGAGCGCATAACAGCGCGACCTTCGGCTGTTCGCAAAAGACCAGTCTGCGCATGAAACTTTTGCATTTTTAAAGCTAGTCGGTCCTGATGATTGGGGCCCCACCACTCATTCCAATCGGCACTGGGGGCGTGGGCGTAATAATATTTACAGGCTATTTCCAAATGATAGGTTTCTTCCGACCAATGGTCTTTGAGGATAAAGTCAATTTCACCTAAAGTCCGCTCCTGCTGCTTTACCTGAATGTTGGATAGAAGAAGTTGGAAGTCAGGATGGTGCGTGAACCAATACTTCATCAATGCTTCAAACCGCTTGCCCACAAGCTCTATGTGTTCATTGGCGAGGTAATTCATAAGTTGCGTCGGATCCTCATCTTGCTGATAAATCCAGTCAAGATGGCGGGTGAAGCGATCTTCCACCCATTGATTATCAATTAGATTGAGGCCAGACTTTTTGTTAGGGTCGTCTAACATAGGAGTCGAACCAATCACCCACGCGAGATCGCGGACGGCAGGATGGCGAAAATGCGGGGTTTTATTCAACATTATTCTAACATTGCATTTGCGAAGAAACGAAATCCTACATTTGTCGCATGAGATTGGTTGCAAATATTCC
>JBKCOM010000185.1:0-2661 GCA_046309775.1 Flavobacteriales bacterium | reverse complement strand
GGTGTAGATTCCAGAAAGCTGTTGCTACGTTTTTCAAACCTAAATAATCAAGACTTGCCCCTTCGGGCTTCTTTCCAATGTGATTCATCTGTTTTTGTTTGGTTCGACTGTCATTGAGTTCGAGTGGCAAAGGTAAGCACGAGATGCATTAAAATATAACTGATTTTTGTTGGAAAAGGCCAGCAACTAGAAACCGCCTTGTTTATTGTTATTTCGTTCCAAAAAATTCGGCGGCTACTTTGCGATATTCATCGACCGAACGTAATCCTTTAATCACTTTGGGCGCTTGCACTCCGTCGTTGAATACGACTCCAAATTTGTTGTCTGTGTTATTTCTTTCGATGATGAGCTGTTGATTGCCGTAGGGAACAGTGAATCTTTTTGTGTCTAGGATTTTAATTTCTAATCCCGCCATACCTGGAGATTCCATGAATTCATTGGTCATTGCGTCGAATTCGTCTACCATCACAATATCTGGCGACTCCTCGCCTTGAGATTCTGCAATGGCCGCCAATTCGTCTGTGCTTACTGTGTAAAAGATGACTTCTTTTGAAGTTGAGACCGACGGCGTTGGTTTGTTTTGGCTAGGTGTGTTTTGTACACTTTGTTCAGAACTTGTTGAAGTTTTGTTGCCTGCTGAATCACCACCGTTTTGTGTTGCGGTTTTTTGGTCTTTGCAGCCAAACAAAATGATTGCGAATAAAGCAAAGAAGAGTGTTTTTTTCATAATAGAACTTTTCTACGAGTGTCAAAATTAGCTGAAAAAATTGGGTAATTGTTCCAGTGTTACGACCTTCGCCGCATAAATTAATATTTCATGAGAATTATTGAGTGTGTGCCCAATATATCGGAAGGGCGTGACAAGGCGAAAATTCAAGCGATTGCAGCCGAAGTGGAAACAGTGGAAGGAGTGATGTTGTTGGACGTAGATCCCGGGGCATCAACCAACCGCACGGTGATCACTTTTACGGGCGCACCAGAACAAGTGGTGGAGGCAGCGTTTCGATTGATCAAGAAGGCGGCGCAGCTCATCGATATGCGCACACACAAAGGCGAGCACCCACGTCAAGGTGCTACGGACGTTTGCCCTCTCGTTCCCATCGCAGGAGTAACTGTGGAAGAGTGCGCACAGTATGCGCGACAATTGGGAGAGCGTGTGGGAAAAGAATTGGGAATACCCGGATATTTTTATGAATATGCCGCGACGAATGAAGAGCGCCGCAACCTCGCCAATTGCCGCAAGGGAGAATATGAAGCATTAGAAAAAATTACTACTGCCGAATGGAGGCCAGACTTTGGTCCAAATAGCATTAATGAAGACGTTAGAAAATCAGGCATTACCACCATTGGAGCGCGAGATTTTTTGGTAGCCTATAATATTAATTTGAATACCACTTCTACGCGCAGAGCCAATGCGATTGCTTTTGACATTAGAGAAGCGGGTAGGGTAGTGCAAGAGAATGGAAAACCGGTATTGGATGAAAATGGCGAACCGAAGCGCATTCCAGGCACATTAAAATCCGTGAAGGGAATTGGATGGTTTATTGAAGAATATGGCATCGCACAATTGTCGCTCAATTTGACCAATATCAATATCACTCCTGTACACGTAGCGTTTGAAGAAGCCGTGAAAAAGGCCGACGAGCGCGGCATTCGTGTTACCGGTTCGGAGTTGGTCGGTTTGATTCCCAAGCAATCATTGATAGATGCGGCGGATTATTTTTTGAAAAAGCAACAACGTTCGTTGGGGATTTCTGAAAAGGAAAAAATGAAGATCGCTGTGAAGTCGCTCGGATTGGATGATCTCGCACCATTCAACGTAGAAGATAAAGTGATTGAATATATCATTGAAAAAAAGTTGAGCGGAGGCAAGCGATTGGTGGACATGACACTGCGTGCCTTTGCCGACGAAACAGCAAGTGAATCCCCCGCACCAGGTGGCGGAAGCATCAGCGCTTATGTAGGAGCTTTAGGAGCTTCCTTGGGCGCGATGGTTGCGAATCTTTCTTCACACAAACGCGGATGGGACGATCGTTGGGAAGAGTTTTCTGAATGGGCAGAGAAGGGCGTTTATTATCAGCAACAATTGATGGCGTTGGTCGATGAAGACACACGTGCATTTAATAAAATCATGGAGTCATTTGGTTTGCCCAAAGGCACAGATGAAGAAAAAGCCATTCGTTCGAAAGCGATAGAAGACGCGTCGAAGTATGCGATGGAAATACCTTATCGCACGGCAGAGTTGGCCTTGGAGAGCATGCAAGTGATGCAGCGTATGGTAGAAATCGGCAATCCGAATTCGATCACAGATGCAGGAGTGGGTGTACTATGCGCCCGCGCCGCAGTGTTGGGTGCAGTAATGAACGTGCGCATCAACGCCGGAGGTATCAAGGACAAGAGTTTCACCGAACCCCTCCTCGCCAAAGCCAAAGAACTCGAACAGAAAGCGGAAGCGATAGAGGCGGAGGTTAGGGGGAGGATCGGGTCGTAGAGACTGAGGGACGGAGGGACGGAGTAAGATTGCTACCTCATAATATAGCTTGACAGGACACCTACCCTTGTCCCTTATTTTGTTGAAAAGCTTTATTGTTAATATAAAGCGATAGGTATTTCTTTAATGCTGCTAAGATAAGCGGAGAAAGGCTCTGCTGAGGAGCAACC